>NZ_ARPN01000035.1:0-242150 GCF_054966645.1 Pseudoalteromonas sp. SANK 73390 | reverse complement strand
TGATCAACTGATTAATTTGCTTTTTTGATGCCAAAACATCTGCAGGTATTTCATTATCGTCAGCGACTTGTTTAATTTGTGCGGTGAGCTGTTTTGCTGCTTTTTTATATTCGGGGTAATCTATTAACCTGAGTAGTTTTTTAGGGCAATGAGGCTCAGAAACTAACCTACCTTTTTCAATACACGCTACAATTTCTTTGCCTGAACGATTAACTTCCATAGTCTCAATGCCAGGCACACTGCGTAACCCATTTAACGATGTTGGGCGGCGCTTGGCAATTTCCACCATGGTGTGCTCTTTTAGAACAAAGCTCAATGCTAAGTTTTTTCTATGTGCTTTAGCTCTTCGCCAAGCAGCTAGCTCTTTAAGTACAGCGAGATCTCTGGGCTTTAACTGCCATGCATTTTTAATATCTAAATATACTTGGTCATCAGGTACGCTAAATGCACGCTTAGAAGCGATGAGCTCACTCTCTTTTATCACTATATCAACTAAATTACGTTCTTTTATTAATTCATAGATATGCTCAAAACAAGGCATTAAATAGAAAACATCAGACGCAGCATAATCAAGTTGTTTCTGTGTGAGTGGCCTTTGTAACCAGTTTGTTCTGGATTCACTTTTATCTATTTCAACTTCGAGAATCGTTTTAACCATATTCGCAAACCCAATGCAATTTCCCTTGCCAAGCACTTGTAAAGCAAATTGCGTATCAAAAATTGGATTAGGCACAAAGCCTGCGAATTTTTGAAATACTTCAATATCTTCAGAAGGTGAATGAAGAATTTTGAGTACGTTTGGGTTTTTAAATACATCCCAAAGCACAGTGAAATCAAGTTCCAGAAGCGGGTCAATTAAAGCAAGTTGATTTGCAGCAAACACTTGAATTAATGCAACTTCTGGATACAAAGTGCGGCGGCGCATAAACTCAGTATCTAAAGCAACAACTTGCGCCTGAGAGATATTTGAAACAAATTTATTAAGCTCAATTTGGGAGTGGATAACTTGATACTGCACTGCGTCTCCTAGACATATTTATAGTAAAAAAAAAAGCCGGCTAATGCCGGCTATTCTTTATTCTTTTAAGGCCCGACGCAGGATTTTCCCGACATTTGTTTTTGGTAGTTCATCTTTAAACTCTACCAATTTAGGAACCTTATAATTAGTCAGATTATCACGACAATGTTTGATTATATCCTTTTCCGTTAAGGAAGGGTCTTTTTTAACGATAAATACTTTAACTTGTTCACCGCTCGCCTCATGCGGCACACCAATAGCAGCAACTTCTAATACACCTTCATGCATGGCCACCACTTCTTCAACTTCATTAGGGAACACATTAAAGCCTGACACGATGATCATATCTTTTTTGCGATCCACGATATAGAAGAAGCCTTCATCGTCATAGGTGGCAATATCACCAGTTGCAAACCAGCCATCTTTTAAACATTCAGCAGTAGAGTCTGGTCGATTATAGTAGCCAGCCATTACTTGAGGACCTTTAACGCAAAGCTCGCCAGCTTCGCCTTTTGCTGCTTCTTCACCGTTTTCTAGGATAATTTTCAGCTCTGTACTGGGTGCTGGCAGACCAATTGACCCAT
Source organism: Pseudoalteromonas sp. SANK 73390 (assembly GCF_054966645.1). Classification (NCBI taxonomy): domain Bacteria; kingdom Pseudomonadati; phylum Pseudomonadota; class Gammaproteobacteria; order Alteromonadales; family Pseudoalteromonadaceae; genus Pseudoalteromonas; species Pseudoalteromonas sp. SANK 73390. The sequence continues at coordinate 240,548 of NZ_ARPN01000035.1, read as the reverse complement.
TGTAACCGTCCAAATCATAAGGACTAATCGTCACTAATGGCGCACACTCAGTAAGACCATAGCCTTCCATCAACTTGCTTTTGGTAATATTTTGCCAACGCTCGGCAACAGGTCGTTGCACCGCCATGCCACCACCTAAAGACATTTTTAAGTGTGAAAAATCAAGTTCTTCAAACCCTGGCGTGTTCAATAGGCCATTAAATAGCGTATTTACGCCTGTAATTGCGGTAAATGGATATTTTGCTAGCTCTTTTACAAATGCAGGCATATCACGCGGATTAGTGATCAAAATATTATGACCGCCATATTTCATAAACGTTAAGCAGTTCGCCGTTAACGCAAAAATATGGTACAGCGGCAATGCAGTGATCACCACCTCTTTGCCTCTATCTAATACTTTGTCTAAACAACCAGAAACTTGCTCTAGATTACCCACCATATTGCCATGGGTTAACATTGCACCTTTTGAAACCCCTGTAGTGCCGCCTGTGTATTGCAAAAAGGCTAAATCACTTAAGCTTACATCTGGCACTGTATATTGTTTTGGATCAGCGCTAACAACCGATTTAAAAGCAATAGTATTTGGCAATGAAAATGCTGGCACCATCTTTTTGATATGTTTAACCACAAAGTTAACCAGATGCTTTTTAACGCCTCCCATCATATCGCCAATTTCAGTCAATATGATATGTTTAACTTGGGTTTTTGGTAATGCTTTTTGCAGCGTTTGAGCAAAGTTAGCTAGAATAAAAATAGCTTTAGTTTCAGAATCATTTAACTGGTGCTCAAGCTCTCTGACTGTGTAAAGCGGATTAACGTTTACCACAGTACAACCGGCTCTTAATACACCTAATATTGCCAGCGGTGTTTGTAATAAGTTCGGCATCATCACCGCCACTTTATCACCCCTGCCAAGCTTCAAGGTGTTTTGAATGTAGCTTGCAATCGCTTTGGTTTTTTCATCAACTTGTTTATAAGTTAACGTTTTACCCATGTTACTGTAAGCAGGTAAAGACGCGTATTCAGTAAAACTTTTGTCAAACAATTCAAGCAATGAGTTGTAATGTTCTGGATCAATAGTGTGAGGCATACCTTCTGGGTATCGCTTTAGCCAGATTTTTTCCACTCTTAGCTCCTGTGTTTTAGTTATTTTTTTGAGACTTAACCTTAATAGATATAAGGCGCTTTAACAATTGAGCAAATACTCTAATTCGAGAATATTCCCATATTTATTGAAAATATACAATTAAGTTACTACATTTCTATTCATATGGCGTTCAATTAGTTCAATACACACTTTGGGATTATCCATATGACAGTGATGTCCACCTGAAATCTTCTCAACTTCTAACCTATTAAAATTCCCTCCAAATATAGCAATATTTTGCTGTACAAAATCGTATCCTTTAGTGCCTAAAATAAGTAGGCTAGGTACATTCACATCTTTTAACAGTGCCAGAGCTTGTGCTTGTGTGTAACGAAAGCCTGAACGCGCTTTAAGTTGAGGATCAGTGGTAAGACTAAATCCCCCCTCTACTTTTTGCGTGTTTCTTTGCATCAACAGTGCCGCATCCTCTGTACTAATATCTCCGACATTACTTCTGACCTTTGCCAGTATCTCAAAGTTTGCATAAAGCCGTGGCTTAAACCTATCTATTTTTGCACGCTGTTCAAAAGACTCCATAACTTGCTGTTTCATCTGATCAGGCTCTGTACATACTAACCCTATTCCTTCAAGCATCACTAAACTTTTTATGCGCTGTGGGTATAACGCACTAAACAAGCCACATACCATAGCGCCAAGTGAATGACCGAGTAAATGACACTGCTCAATGCCCAGCTCATCCATAATAGTCAACAGGTCATACACATAATCGATAAAATAATAATCGCCTGAGCGCCATTGAGATTGCCCATGACCCTTTAAGTCAACAGCAATGTACGTAAAATCAGTATTAGCTTTATCTAGCATAGGTTTAAAGCTGTTGCTGTTATCAAGCCAGCCATGAACACAAATAACAATATCTTTGCCTTCACCATAAAGTTGCGCAGCTATACCAAGCTTTTTTAAGGCGTCTATCGCATTTTTCATTCTAATCACATAATTCCCATAGGTTATTGCTGGTAATTACTCTATCATCCTACCTCAAAATTCATATCTCTTTTTAGTACTTTGAGTAGTATCATACAGTCGCAACACACGGGAATAATAAGGTATAAAGAATGAATAAATCTCTCAGTTTACTGGCATCAAGTATCATATTTAGCAGTAGCCTGTATGCCCAAACAGCGCCAAAAAATATCATTTATATGATCGGTGACGGTATGGGTCCAGCTTATACAACGGCTTATCGCTATTTTATGGATGATGCAAACACTAAAGTTGTTGAACCAACTGTTTTTGACTCTATTTTAGTGGGTATGGCTCATACCTACCCTGATGACGATACCATTGTGACTGATAGCGCAGCGGGTGCAACAGCACTAAGTACTGGCACTAAAAGCTATAATGGTGCAATTGCAGTAGACACTCATAAAAAGCCACTGACAACCATGTTAGAAATTGCCAAGCAAAAAAACATGACCACTGGTTTAGTTGCTACGTCACAAATAAACCATGCAACACCTGCCAGTTTTGCCTCACATAATGAGTCGCGCCGCAACTATGATGAAATTGCTAACGACTACATAGACAACAAAATAGAAGGCAAGTTGCCCGCTGATCTCATGCTCGGAGGAGGTACCAAATATTTCATTAGAGAAGATAGAAACTTAGTCGATGAATTCAAAGCAGCAGGTTATAGCTATAGCGATAATTTAGCAGTATTAGATAAACTTGAGAAGCTACCGGCGTTAGGCCTTTTTGCCCCTATTGGCTTACCATTCGCCATTGATGAAAACCCAAATCGCCTTGAAAAAATGACAAAAAAATCACTCTCATTGCTTGATAAACATAAAGATAATGGCTTTTTCGTTATGATTGAAGGTAGCCAAATAGATTGGTGTGGACATGCTAATGATATTGCCTGTGCAATGAGCGAAATGCACGACTTTGCAAATGCCATTAAAGTTGCTAAGCAATATGTTGATAAAAACCCAGATACCCTATTGGTTATTACGGCTGATCACTCAACTGGCGGCTTAACTCTTGGTGCTAATGGTCAATATCGTTGGGAACGAGACATTATTAAAGGCGTGAGCGCATCGGCTAAAACTATCGCTAAGAAAATGTTAGAGTCAGAAGATTTAGAAACAATATGGACTCAATCCACCAGCTTACCTTTTGAGAAATCAACTAAACTTTTATTAGAACAGGCAAAATCTGAAGGTAGTAAAACGCTAGCTCAAGTGATTAAATCTCGTATCAGTGAGGCAAGTTTTACTGGGTGGACAACTAGCGGTCATACAGCAATTGATGTACCAGTATTTGCCTACGGTCAAGGCGCTGAGCAATTTATTGGTTCACAAAACAACACGGCCATTGCAGACAAGCTAATTTCATTTATAAAGCAATAATCAGCATCGATACATTAGAAGCTTATGAAGAAGAAGCCGCTGTTGCTGCTTCTTCTTTCTGCTCCAAAAGCTCTATTGCGGCTTCTAATGGCATCGCCTTGTGGTACAAAAAACCTTGTACACAGTCAATCTTTGCCGCCTTGACCACACTTTCTTCTTCTTTTGTCTCTACTCCCTCTGCAACCGTTTTAAAACCAAGTTGTGTGCATAACTGGGCAAGATGACGATACAGAGTCTCAGATTTTTCATTACTTGAGTCTGGTAGTAAGCTCCGATCTAGCTTTATCGTATCTATATTAAGTTTCGATAGCACCGACAAACATGAATAACCGGTGCCAAAATCATCCATTGCACAACGTATATGACTTTGTTTAAGCTGATTTACAACCTCAATGGTGGCTGCAAAGTCTTCAATGTAACTAGACTCTAACAACTCTACCTCAACTTGATCTTCAAAGCGCGTAAATGCTTTTACAACTCGCTTATAACCTCCAGACAACAAATTGTCGGGTGAGATATTAAAGCTAACTTTTGGTGCAAGCCCTGCTTTTGCAAAGCTATCCAAGTCCACTTCCAGTTGATCAATAACAAAATTATCAATTACATCAAGTAACTTATGCTTTGCCAGCGTTTCTAAAAACCAAGGACCCTGAACCGTACCATCCGCTTTTTTTAACCTCAGCAGTGCTTCAAAACCAATCACTCCACCACTTTTTAGATCCATTTTTGGCTGGTAATAAAGTGTCAATGCACCTTGATTAAGCGCGTCTGTCACTTCTTTTAAACAGTGATGTTCAAGTTGCTGCTCACTGTGATGAATTGCAAACAAACTTTCTGCTTTGCCTTCTATTTCTCTTCCTGCTGAGTAGCGTTTAACTAACATATCGAGTGCTTTACCTGAGGTGCTATGGCGCTGATATATTTTTAAAAATGGATAATAAATTGCAACGTTAAGTGCCACCAAAAACACTTGTAATAAAATAGCCGTATAGCTTTGAGTTAACAGCCAAGCATTCAAAAAAATAGGTGTAAACCATGGGACTGTTTGCTCGGCAATGACCGTGATAACACCTGACGATATTGCATAGTAAGACAGCAAAGCGTTTATCAATGGGGCAAGCAAAAATGGGAGTAATATATATGGGTTAAACACAATAGGTAACGCATAGATCATCACTTCGCTAATATTAAAAACAGCCAGCGGAAGTGAAATTTTAGCAATATGCTGCTCATGCTTGGCACCTTTAAGTAAAAAGCTCGCAATGATCACCCCCCAGACACACCCTGTTCCGCCGAGTAACACAAATACCGTAAAAAAATGATAGTTAGCCACCACAGCTCCGACCATATACTCTGTCACTGCTATAGGTGCTAAAATATGATAGGTGTTGTCACCGTGTACACCAAAAAACCACAATAAGTGTGTGCTAATCAATTGGATAATTAACTTCCCAAAAGCACTCAACTCTAGTTGTACATGCAGCAAAGTTGTAAAAAACCACCTAGCTGTATTATCAACATATGGATATAAAAACAAGGTGATTGCAGTAACCGCTAAGTAAGGAAAAATTAAATTGATATGCTTTCTTAAGAATAAGCTAATAGAGCTCACGTTCACTATTCTAAATAGCTTAATTTTCACTAAATATGATAATAAATAACTACAGAATATTGGCATGAATAATGAGTACAGTACGCCTTGCGTTTGATCAATTTGGATCACCCCACCTTTAACATACATATACCCTGTTGTCGCTGTGAAGCAACTTATCACTAAAATTGGTGCAGCAATCGTATGAACTTTTAAGTTTTTAGCTAAGTGATAAGAGAAAGAGATCAAGGTCAGCAATGGAAATAAACCCCAAACCAAATGATTAAAGTCACTTAAGTATTGGTGATCAAAACCTTTTGCTGCTATGTCGAGCCATTGATTTAATAAGGTAATCAGTGCAGCGACAATAAAAAATGGTATAAGTGCAATATAACCTTCTCGTAATGACAAAATCATCGTGTTGGCTGATATTTTTACCGCGATACGATTAAACTGATTTAGTATTGAAGTACTCAAATACACGCTCGGCTTTTTCTTTAAACAATACCGAGTTTTAATGAGAATACAAACAGAACGCTTTGAATTAGACTTGAATATTTTTCAATCAGTTATGCGTAAATATTAACACCAATTAAACTTTCAATTTCATTGCGCCGTTGTTGGTTATTAATCGACATATAAGCACTAATTGCTTTATTATTGTTAAAATTAGGTTGATCATAAATCGTTGAGTTAAAATCATCTTGCAGTTTTTGGGCAAGTGCTGCGCCTTCATTTGATGTTTTAACATAGCTTGTTTGTTGTGTATTTTGCGGCGCAGGCGCTTGTTCAGCATTCGTCTTTTTAACGGCTGGTTTGAGCTGATAAGTATGTTGGCTTTGTACAATTAATTGCGCTTTCATTGCCTGCACCGATAAAACGACTACTGTTATAAAAATATAAGATTATTCGCGACCTGGCAACTTTTTCCAAGTAACCGTATCTCGAACATAGTGGGGCTGTGCTTGTGAGGCATCTACGCTTAAACCATTAGTAAAGGCGTAATCACCTAATTCCAGCATGTAAAATGCGTCTGGTAACGTAATACTTGGTACTAAATCTAAGTTTTTCTGAACTACTATATCAGGGTAAGTTTGCCATGCAGTCCCAACAGCAGCAATGGCGTTTTCATAATGCTGAATATTTTCTGGGGTGCATACAATTTCTTCACCAATAATTTTTAGCAGCCCAGCTTGGTCAGCCTGATATTGCGCGAGATAAACCTCTCCCATACGCGCATCGATACCACTTAAAACGCTTTGCGCTTTATGCTGGCGAATTGCTTGCAAAGCCATCGCCTCAAGTGTCGAAACACCAACCACTTTCAGCTTAGCGGAAAATGCTAAGCCTTGAGCAATAGCAACACTTATTCTTACGCCAGTAAAACTACCAGGTCCTCTTCCAAATACAATGCCGTCTAATTGATTTAGCTGACAGCTTGCTAATGTCAATAAACGCTCTATTTCAGGCAGTATTTTTTGGCTATGTTGCTGCGGACATACTTCAAAGTGACGGTAAGTCTGACCTTTAAAGTGAAGTGCTAAACTTAGCGCTTCCGTTGACGCGTCAATTGCTAATAAGTTGTGTTTCATATTATTTTATATTCTCAAGAAATTTCGTTGCAGTTTCCAAGGAGCGAGTGCGTTTCATCGCTGGTAAACTTTTTAAAAACGTTTGCCCGTATTTTCGCGTAACTAAACGATTATCGCAAATAACTAATACGCCTTTGTCGGCATTATCGCGAATTAAACGCCCTACCCCTTGTTTTAGGCTGATCACCGCTTGAGGTAGCTGAATCGTAGAAAAAGGTTCTTTGCCCTGCATCTCAGCGTCTTTCATTCTCGCTTGTAACAACGGATCATCAGGTGAAGCAAAAGGCAGCTTATCAATCATAACACAGCTCAGAGCATTGCCTCTTACATCCACACCTTCCCAAAATGAGGCTGTGCCTAGCAATACCGCATTACCATGTCGCACAAACTGCTCTAAAATAATTCGTTTAGAAGACTGACCCTGCATAAAAATAGGGTACTCAAGTGCCGTACTCAAGCCCTCGTAAACCAAATGCATGACTCGGTAACTGGTAAATAGCAAAAATGTGCGGCCTTTTGCCGCGTCAATAACTTGCTTAGCAATTTTAACCAGTGTATGTGGCATTAAATCATCACGACTTTCTGGTAAATACCGAGGTAAACACAGCATTGCTTGTTGTTCATAGTCAAATGGACTAGCCACGATGCTTTGATGAAGTGGTTGCAAGCCAAGACTTGCATTAAAGTGCGACAGCGAATCATCTACTGAGAGCGTTGCTGAAGTGAATACAAAGCTGGCTTGTGTTTTTTCAACTATTTCTTTGAATTTACTGGATACATCCAGTGGCGTAATATGCACAGAAATAAACCGACGTGTGGTTTCGTACCAGTAGCTATAGCCTGATTGAGAAACATCAAAAGCCCGCTCCAACTGGCCTTTAAATTTAAGTACACGCTCGAAAGGATGCTCAATTTTGTCGCTGCGATCTAAGCATGTTTTTAATACCTGATATAAAAAGTCTAAATCGCTAATAACGCGATGAAGCGCATCGCACACTAATTTGTCAGCCAAAGCTACGCGCCAATCCCCGCGCCCCCCATCCGCACCAAAAGAGATTCGCAAGTCTGCAACGCTGGTTTCTAACTTGTTTAAAGTTTTGCCAAGTTGCAGCATATCGGGGATATCTGAGCGGTAAATGAGACGAATATCTTTAATTAAGTCACTAAGTTGTTTGGTACTAAGAGACTCACCAAAGTAATCACTGGCTATTTGTGGCAACTGATGTGCCTCATCAAATATATAGTTATCTGCTGTAGGCATTAACTGTGCAAAGCCAGAGTCCTTTACCGCCATATCAGCAAAAAACAAATGATGATTGATAACAACTAAATCAGCATCTATTGCTTTTAGTCGTGCTTTACGGATATAACAGGTTTGAAAATCAGGACAGTCTTTACCTAAACAGTTGTCAGATGTTGAATTGACATAAGGTAACACCTTTGCATCTTCTTCAATACCAACACAATCAGCGAGGTCGCCACTATTAGTTTCAGTCGCAAACTTAGCTACCATTGCAAGCTGGTGCATGATATCTGGGTCATCACTTGGCACATGAGCAACATGTTGTGACAGGCGATAGGTACATAAATAATTCGCACGACCTTTAAGCAATGCAGTAGTTTTGGTTGCTTTTAACGCTTTTTGCAACGTGGGTAAATCGCGGTGATATAACTGCTCTTGCAGTGCTTTTGACCCTGTAGAGATAATCGATTTGTGCTTGCTTAGCAACAAAGGGGCTAAATACGCAAACGTTTTTCCCGTGCCAGTACCGGCCTCGACAACACATTGACCTTTATCCGCAATGGTTTTTTCTATTGCCAGAGCCATTTCAATTTGCGGTTGGCGTGGTGTATAACCGTCGAACTGCTGAGCAAGAAGACCTTGTTCACAAAAAACGTGTTGAATAGACAAGATGTGGCTTAGTTAAGAGATTTACCTTGATTGTAATAATTAAAACACGCCAGAGCAAGCGAGCATCACAGTTTGCATACTATCAGGCCCAAGTATCCAAGTGAGTTTCGTCATCTTCTTCTTCAGACTCTTTTCTTTTAGTATTTTTTTGCTGCTCGGCCATTTCTTGCTCTTGCAGCTTTTTGCGCTGTTGATCAAGCGCTGCACGGCGTAACTTCACTTTTGACACAGCACCATCTTTAACACCAGCAATATAAAACATTGGCTTATGCTCAACTTCTAAGCGAACAATATTGGTTAAAAAGGGTTTTAATGCATCCATAACAAGTAACCTCGCACTCTAAAATCTACCTATATTATCGACTGTTATAAGATATACTTTAGAAATCAATAAAAAGTGCTTGCAAGCAACTATCATTGTGTGTTTTTCTAGATGTACAAACACAGTGTAACTGATTTTAAAGAGTAAACCATGTTCAATATTTTGACAGCTGTACATCATCACCATCATTCAACGGGATAACCTGTCAGGTATTTCGCTGGTAGGTTATTCCCTAAAAGGAACCTCCGGCGAGCAGCTCAAAATATAATTTATTTTCGCCCCGAGGTTCCGCCTCGGGGTTTTTTGTTTTAAACATTAGGAAAATAAATTATGAACAACAATAGATTACGAATCGCAATACAAAAGTCAGGCCGTTTATCAAAAGACTGCCAAGACTTGCTTAAACAACTGGGCGTAAAGCTTAACCTTCGTGAGCAGCGTTTAATCGCGCATTCCACCAACATGCCAATCGATGTGTTACGCGTTCGAGATGATGATATTCCAGGCCTAGTAATGGATGGAGTATGTGACCTTGGTATAGTAGGTGAAAATGTACTCGTCGAATCTCAAGCAGAGCGTGTAGGCAGCACACAAAACGCTGAAGTAATTAAATTATCTAAGCTCGATTTTGGCTACTGCCGTTTAGCACTAGCATGGCCTCAAGAACTAGGTCCACAAGATAAATCTTGGTTTGAAGGCAAACGTATTGCCACTACCTACCCTGAAATCCTTAAGCAATACCTTCAACGAGAAAACATTAATGCAAGCACCGTAATGCTGACTGGTTCAGTAGAGGTTGCACCTCGCGCAGGCTTAGCTGACGCGATATGTGATTTAGTATCAACCGGTGCAACACTTGAGGCTAATGGTTTAATGCAAGGCGACACCATTTTAGAATCAAAAGCCTGTTTAATTCAAAACGCAAATTTAACTGACACTACTAAATTAGCATTAATCGACAAGCTCATGCCACGTCTAAAAGGTGTTAAACAAGCCAAAGAAAGCAAATACATTATGCTGCACGCGCCAAAAAACAAACTCGATGCCATCTGCGAATTACTGCCAGGCACTGGACAACCTACATTACTCGCGCTTGCTGGCAGTGATGATTATGTAGCACTACATATGGTTAGTACTGAAACGTTATTTTGGGAAACTATGGAAGAGTTAAAGGCACTCGGTGCAAACTCTATTTTGGTTATGCCAATTGAAAAAATGATGGAGTAACTAAGGTGATCAGGTGGAATGAGGAAACTGAGCAAACTCAGCAGGCTTTGCTAACTCGCCCTGCTGTTATAGCCAGCAAAGCAGTAGAAACTAGCGTGTTACAAATTATCGAAGAAGTAAAAGCGCAAGGTGATCAAGCATTACTAAAGTATGCAGAGCTGTTTGATAAACGAAGCAACCCGCGTTTAGTGGTACCACTACAAGAAATCAATGACAGTGCAGAGCAATTAACGCCTGAATTAAAATCAGCAATTGAGCAAGCGTATAGCAATATAAAAACGTTTCACCAAGCGCAATTGCCACAAGATATGAAGATTACCACTGCACCGGGAGTTGAATGCGAACTTAAATATCAAGCTATTGATGCTATTGGTCTTTACGTTCCTGGCGGTAGTGCGCCTTTGCCTTCTTCAGTACTAATGCAAGGTGTGTGTGCGCAATTAAGTGGTGCTAGAACAGTGGTTTTAGCAACACCTGTTAATGGCGATAGCCTTATTTCACCTGCCATTTTGTACGCAGCAAAACTGTGCGGTATAACTACAATCATTGAAAGTGGTGGCGCGGGTGCAATTGCGGCCATGGCAATCGGTACACCCAGTGTGCCCAAGGTGAACAAAATATTTGGTCCAGGCAATAGTTATGTAACGATGGCTAAACAGCTATTGAGCCAAACACAAACTGGGTTTGCAATTGATATGCCTGCAGGCCCATCTGAAGTACTTATAATTGCAGATGAACGTGCTAACCCTGAGTTTATTGCTGCAGATTTACTCTCTCAAGCTGAACATGGCGCAGACTCGCAAGTTATTTTGTTATCTAACAGTGCACAGATAATAACGCAAACCCAGCAGGCGTTAAATAAGCAGCTCAAGGCACTTTCTAGAACTGAGATAGCTCAAAGGGCCATGGAAAACAGCGCTTTAATTCAAGTAGACTCGCTACAGCAAGCTTTTGATATTTCTGCACAATATGGACCGGAGCACTTAATCTTACAATTAGCTGACGCAACGCCGTATTTACCAATGGTACAAAATGCAGGCTCTGTATTTGTTGGCGACTACACGCCGGAGTCTGCAGGCGATTATGCGTCAGGTACAAACCATGTACTGCCGACTTATGGCTACTCAAAAGTATATTCAAGTTTAAATTTATTAGATTTTTTTAGGACTTATACAGTGCAAAGTATTACCCCTCAAGGGCTTAAAAGCTTGAGCTCAGCAATATTACCTTTGGCACAAGCTGAAGGACTAGATGCTCACGCTAATGCAGTAAGTGTACGTTTAGAGGCGATGAAAAATGACTAAGTCAGAATTTCCACAGAACTTACTGCCTAACAATATCAGTGCATTAGCAGCATATAGCTCGGCTAAAAGTCAAAAGCTAACGGGTACAACATGGTTAAATGCAAACGAAAGCCCCTATACCAAAACCTTTGAGTTGAGCTTATCAGACCTAAACCGTTACCCAGATCCACAGCCAAATAATGTGATTAATGCGTATGCAAAATATGCGGGATTAAATACCGAGCAAGTACTTATGACCCGTGGTGCCGACGAAGGCATAGAGCTGCTGGTACGCAGTTATTGTGAAAGTAACAAAGATAGTATTGCGTTGTTTTTACCAACCTATGGCATGTACAAGGTCACGGCTGATACACATAACATCGCAATTAATGCACTTACACAAAAATTGTTACTAGAAGGCACTGCTGAGCAAATAACCAGCGCAATTGGCGACAGTAAATTAGTGTTTATATGTAATCCAAACAACCCCACAGGTAGCCTAACAGAGCTTGATAAAATTTCTGCAATAGCAATCGCTTTGGCAGATAAAGCCATTGTGGTAGTTGATGAGGCATATATAGAATTTTGCCCCGAAAAGTCAGCCGCTTCACTATTGCAAGACTTTAACAACATCGTGGTACTACGCACTTTGTCAAAAGCATTTGCATTAGCCGGCTTACGAACTGGCTTTATGCTCGCCAATACCGAGCTACTCAAACCTGTTCGCAAAGTCATTGCCCCCTACCCTGTTTCTCGGGTAGTTGCGCAAATAGCCGAGCAAGCACTACAAAGTGATGCCATTACCCAAATGCGCAGACAAGTCACCATTTTAAACCGAGCCAAAGCGGCATTAGTTCAATGGTTAAAATCGTGTTCAGCAGTTAATACCGTTTTAAATGGTGAAGGTAACTTTGTTACCGTGCAATTTAAACAAAAGGAAGACATTGATAGTGCGATGCAAAGCGGTCTTATCATGCGCCCGTTTACTTTGTATGAGCAAAATAATTGGCTACGGATCTCCATTGGTAATGAGCAAGAATTAGAACAAGTAAAGCTTTGGCTTGAAAACCTTGGCACAGAGCAGTAAAGGAGCAACCATGAGTAATCCCTATTTATTTATAGACCGTGACGGCACTTTAATTGACGAGCCTATCACCGACAAACAAGTTGATAGCCTTGAAAAGTTGGTATTATTACCAAACGTTATCCCTGCACTACTGCAATTACAAGCTGCAGGTTACAAACTTATAATGGTATCTAATCAAGATGGTCTAGGGACTGATAGTTTTCCTACCCCTGATTTTGATATTGCACAAGATAGGATGATGGACATTTTTGTGAGTCAAGGTATTGTCTTTGAGGACGTTTTAATTTGCCCACACTTTGATGAAGATAATTGCCAATGCAGAAAGCCTAAAACGGGCTTACTTACTAAGTTAATGCGTTCAGGAAAAGTAGACTTAGCACGCTCTTATGTTATTGGAGACCGTCAAACCGATATAGGCCTTGCACAAAATTTATGCGTTGAAGGCATATTGTACACAAATAACTGGCCTGAGATTGTCACCAAGCTAACAACACAAAACCGCCAAGCAAGCGTGGCCCGCAATACTAAAGAAACTCAAATAACAGTAGCCGCTAATTTAGATCAAAGCGCCAATGGTAAAATAAGTACTGGCTTAGGCTTTTTTGACCATATGCTGGACCAAATAAGAACGCATGCCAATATTGGATTAACCGTGCAAGCCAGCGGCGACTTACACATTGATGAGCACCACTTAGTAGAAGATGTAGGCATTGCATTGGGCCAAGTTTTAAAAACAGCCCTTGGTACGAAATCGCAAATAGCGCGTTATGGTTTTGCATTGCCAATGGATGAATGTAAAGCCGAATGCCAACTCGATTTGTCGGGTCGTGCATCGTTTGTACTTAATGCAAATTTTAGCCGTGAAAAAGTCGGTGATTTAGATGTACAAATGGTAGAACACTTTTTTCAGTCGCTTGCAGATAACGCCCAAGTGAGCCTTATTTTGTCGGTTACTGATGGCAATTGTCACCACCAAGTTGAAGGTTTATTTAAAGCATTTTCGCGTGCTTTACGAATGGCCATTAGTCAAGATTTACAGCAACAAACTGCCAGTTCCAAGGGGTGTTTATGATAGCCATTATTAACACAGGCTGTGCCAACATTAATTCGGTGCGATTTGCATTTGAGCGTTTAGGTGTTACACCAGAAGTGATAACCGACCCTGCTCAATTGCAACACTTTGAACGTGCAATACTGCCGGGGGTTGGTCATGCAAAAGTTGCCATGGAACGTTTAAAGCAAGGTGGTTGGCCGCAAGCAATTGCAGAATATGATAAACCTCTAATGGGAATTTGTTTGGGCATGCAACTTTTGTGTGAACACACCAACGAAGGTGATGTTACATGCTTAGGTATGATCCCAGGTAATGTTCAGCTATTAGAGGTTGGCGCGCTGACTTCGCCTCATATGGGCTGGAATAACCTAAACAATATTAAAGCGCACCCATTAACCAAAAGAATAGATCAACACCAGCAAGTTTATTTTGTACATAGTTTTGCACATACACCCAATGATTCTTCATTGGCGCAATGTGAATATGGTAGAGCGTTTTCCGCTATTGTTGCTAACGATAATTATGCAGGTATGCAATTTCACCCTGAGCGCAGCGCCAAAGTAGGTGCACAGCTTTTACAAAACTTTATTGACTGGCAATTGCCCTAAAGGAAAAACATGATTATTCCAGCGTTAGACGTATTACAAAATCAAATTGTGCGCCTATATCAGGGTAAATATGATACCGCACAATTTTATCCATTTGAGCTTGCTGCTCGATTACAGCAATATCAAAACAGCGGCGCACAAAAATTGCATTTAGTAGATTTAGAAGGCGCGCGCGACCCACAAAAAAAGCAGTGGCAACAAATTCAACAAGCCACGAAAGCACTCAATGTACCCTATCAAGTAGGCGGCGGTATTCGTCGTTTTGATGATGTTAAACAATGGCTAGAAGCTGGGGCAAACCAAGTGGTTATTGGCTCAATGGCGGTTGATAAACGCCAAGAGGTAGCAAAGTGGATACAAGAATTTGGCGCAGAACGTTTTGTAATTGCCCTTGATGTTAACAAAACCGCCACAGGCTGGGCTCCAGCGACTCATGGCTGGCTCGCTGATGGTGAAGATAACTTATTTGAGCTCATTGATTATTATTATCAGCTTGGCGTGCTTGACTTTTTATGCACGGACATCAGTAAAGACGGTACTATGACAGGACCATCATTTGAGCTTTACACACAACTGGTTGCACATAATACCAATATTAAAGTGCAAGCATCAGGTGGTGTGAGTTCGTTGAAAGATATAAAGAAGCTCAGCGACATTGGTGTAGGCGGTATTATTCTAGGTAAATCATTACTTGATGGTGCATTTACCACCGAGGAGGCACTTACATGCTATCAAAACGCATAATTCCCTGTTTAGATGTGAAAAATGGTCAGGTCGTCAAGGGCGTGAAATTTAAAGGCCATGAAGTTGTCGGCGATATTTTAGAGCTTGCGCAACTTTATAGTAAGGCAGGGGCTGATGAGTTAGTCTTTTATGAAATAAGCGCCAGCGTTGAAAAGCGTTTACTAGATGTGAGCTGGGTGAGCGATATAGCCAAACACATAGATATACCTTTTTGTGTTGCTGGCGGCATTAAATCGGTGGCTGATGCAGCAAAAGTGCTAGAACAAGGCGCAGACAAAATTAGTATCAATAGCCCAGCAATTGCAAGACCACAATTGATAAAAGAGTTGCATGATGAGTTTGGTAAGCAATGTGTGGTGGTTGGGATTGACAGCTTTTATGATGAAACGACTGGCGACTATTTAGTTTATCAATTAACAGGAGATCCTAATGCTTCAAGCCGTACGCGTTATAAAACGCAGCAATGGGTAGAGATGGTGCAAGCACTCGGCGCAGGTGAAATAGTGCTTAACTGCATGAATCAAGACGGTGTACGCAAGGGATATGATAATGCTCAGTTAAGCCTGATAAGACGAATGTGCGATATTCCATTAATTGCCTCAGGCGGCGCTGGCACAATGCAAGACTTTGCTGATGTTTTTACGCAAAGCCAAGTAGACGGTGCACTTGCTGCCAGCGTATTTCATAAGAATATCATTGATATTAGCCAATTAAAAACCTATTTAAACGATAAACAAGTGGCGGTGCGATTATGCAATTAACCCCAGATAACTTAACAATACTTGATTTTGAAAAGAGTCCATTAATGCCAGCGATTGTACAAGATGCGGCAACAGGACAAATACTAATGCAAGGCTTTATGAATCATGCAGCCATTGCTGCCACATTTGAAAAGCAATTGGTGACCTTTTATTCACGCTCAAAAGAGCGGCTCTGGACCAAAGGCGAAGAGTCTAACAACGTATTAAAGCTAATAAGCGCACATACTGACTGTGATAATGACTCAATCTTAGTGTTAGCGTTACCTGCTGGCCCAACATGCCACTTAGGCACACAAAGTTGCTTTGGTGAAGCTAAGCCTACCACTGGCTTTTTAGCACAATTAGAGCAAGTGATAGTCTCGCGCAAAAATGATGACCCAAGTACCAGTTATACGGCATCATTATTCTCAAAAGATATTAGCCGAAGCTGTCAAAAAGTAGGGGAAGAAGGTGTAGAAGTTGCACTGGCTGCCATGAAACAAGATAAAAATGAGCTTATCAATGAGTCCGCAGATTTACTGTATCACCTACTCGTTTTATTACAACGCTCGGACAGTAACCTAAGTGATGTGGTTAATTGTCTAGAAAATCGCCATAAAAAACCCTAGAGCTAGTCATTGCGTTTTACCATGGTATCCTTAGCACTTAATTGTAAGCGTGCTTTGGTAAAACGTTGAATACGACTCTATTTATAATTCACTGTTTTATGCTTGCTATAACACGCGCTAAATAACCGCTATCAAAGAGCTGCAGATAATGAACACACAACCTCCAATATTTTTAATCAACCTAGATCAGAGCACTGAGCGATTAGAAAAAAGCAGCATACGATTAAACGAACAAACAATTAATTTTAATAGAGTGTCTGGTGTATATGGTAAGACCTTAAGCGACATAGAATTAATAAAAAATTATCAGCCCCTATTAAATAAAAAACGCTTTTATCGTCAATTAAGTAAAGGTGAGATTGGCTGCTATATGAGCCACCGTAAAGCATGGCAAGCCATTGTTGATAACAAGCACCCTTACGCCATCGTGATGGAAGACGATTTTAGGTTGGTCGGTAATTTACATGACGTGTTTGCAACAATCGAAAGCTTAAAAATAGACTGGCAAGTACTTAAGCTTGCCGCCTATGAAAATCGTACTCGCCCTATCGCGTTTTCACATCACCTGAACGACACGTTTAGCCTTGTTGTACATAAAAAAGCGATGACAGGATGTTGTGCCCAAGCGATTAGTTATGAAGGCGCAAAGGCTTTACTAGCTGCAACAGAGCAGTTTGCCCGCCCTGTCGATACCGACTTACAACACGTATGGGAAACCAAAGTGCCTGTCTATTCTTTAATGCCTTATTATATTGAGCAAGATCTTGAATTTGACAGTGACATTAGCGCTGCATCTGGAGCCGCTAAAGTAAAAAAGAATTTTTGGAAACGTAAATGGCTACAAATAAAAGAGAAAATATTAAACTCTCACGCAACTATAAAAATTATTGAGTCGTTACAAGATATGCTCAATAAGACAAAATAACCTTCTATGCGTCAAATATAACCAACTTTCGGTAAAAAATTTTTGATATGAACAAATAAACACCTTAGGCTTCGTGGTGTCAAAAATATTTTACCTGAGGTTAATTATAAATGACTCGCTCACAGCAGTTTAAAGAACTATTACAAAGCATAAGTTTTAGGGAACTTACGCTCAGTATTGACTTATTCGTCAGCGTTTATATTTCGTATATTTATGTACACAGTTTACTGAATGCGACTACTGAGCAACTTGCCTCAGTCTCTTGGTTATCAGGGCTACTATTGGAGGTGTTGACTTACTCTGTGGTACTGATGATTTTAAGTTATTTATTACTTGCATTTATTAGTGATAACGAATTAAAACAACCACTCGATGTTCGAGAAAAGCAAATAGACTTAATTGGTTACAAATACAAAGCGTATATATTACAAACAGGTATTTGTATTGCTATTTTCCAGTATCAAATTGAAGCGAACGGATGGGGCCCTGCTATTGAGTACAACATACCTTATCTACCAATGCATGTCTTAGTCGCCTCATTTTTAATTGGAGAAATAACATATTACGCAGCACAACTATATAAAGGCAGAACAGGTAATATCTATGAGTGAATATGCAATAACCAATTCTATTCGCACATTACGGTTTTTACAAAATGAAATGACTCAAAAGCAGTTAGCCGAAGCCATTGGTGTTACTCGGCAAACCGTTATGGCTATTGAAGCAAATAAATACTCCCCCTCCTTAGAAGTTGCTTTTAAAATAGCATCTGTGTTTGGATTACCATTAGAAGAAGTTTTTCAATATCGAGCAATTAATTAGTCTAATCAGTGACTATAATATAACCACAAGTTTTGTTTAGCGCTGGGTTTAACGTTTATTTTATAATTAATGGCTATTTTCAAGTTCCGTTAGCGCAACCGACAAACGTTTTTGCTCATTGACGTCAAAAAGAGTGTTCTTTAATTTCTCAATAGCACTGACTTTGTGTGCTGATGTAAGCGCTTTAGCTGCTATTTTAGCTCGTAATTTTTTAAATTTGGTTAGTTTACTTTGCCATTGCCTTGTTTTCTTTTGTAATTCAATAATCCTTTGCGTAGCTGCTTCGCCATACTGTGAACTGAGTTGATTAAAATCTTGTTGTTGCCAATTCTTAGCAAGTTGATGCAATCGTGAGCTTGACTGGATGAGCTGCCTTTCTTGCTCAGGTAATTGACTAATATGTTGTTCAATAAGCTGTTGTTGATGCTGCTCACTTAAACGTCTATCAGCTAAAATACGCCAGCGCTGTAATGCTTGTTCGTTCCATTGATTTTCTTCTTCAAACCAAAGAGCAATCGTTTGTGGCGAAAAGTATTCTAGCTGTAATGCTTTTAACAGCGTATTTCGTTCAAATATATTTAGGTTATCATCTACTTCTTGCAGTGCGCGTTTATAGTCCATATAACTTTGAACATAATGATGTAAGCAGGTATTAAGTTGTGATAAATATTCACGCCATTGGTTTTGCTTTGCTCTATTTTGTAAAGCCAATAGCCAATCATCTATAATAAATTTATCATCTAAAACAACTGGGCTACAACGCTCAATTGTGAGCCAAGGTTTAACTTTAATTTCGCTAATTTTTGGGGTCTCATGCTCGTACAGTACATTTGAATAAGGTTCAGCATTGCGTTGTGCTAGCGCCTGTTCCTGTTTGTTTTTACCTTGATAATATTGTCCGTAAAAAACAAATATACATAAGCTCAATATTACAAACGCAAGACCCCAGTTTTTCATAAATTCAAACCTTTTAATCTACGAATATGTTGACGGTACAAAGTCAGTGGGTCGGTTTCAAACAAGTGATGTATGCCAATAGTTTGGTTCACTTGATCTAAATGGTTCATTTTAAAGTTATTCCCTATAACCTGACCTAAGTTGCTTGAACACGCTGATACTAAGCCATCATTTGCCTCATTAAAAACCTGAGAGAAAAGTAATAAGGCACTGTCCGCTGGATCAAACATATTAGTCCATGCTTTACTACCACTCCATGAAAAGTAGTAAACACCGTTATCCGCCAAGGCATTGGTTTGACCACAGTAAGTTGCAGGTATCCCTTCTGGATATTTTTGATTAAACGCCAACGACCCCTCAGTTGTAAGAGCCGCAAGTGCTTCAAGCGCATCTTTTGGTGCCGTTGCTTTACCTGAAAGTAAGTCTATTAAACCCGCTAGACCATTGGCTAATGACGCCAAAAAAGCCTCAGAGAAGGACCCACTATCAACCCCACCTCTAACCACATCAGCAAAGCGACTACCCCAATTCACACCACCCACACTGGTTGCTGAAGCTACCCATTGTGGCTGAATTGATGCAACATACCGTATAGTTTGTGCGCCTTGGCTGTGACCAATCAAATTGACTTTGTCTTTGCCCGTTATTGCGCGTATGAGTGCAACTTGCTCAAGTAGCTGCTCCCCACGTAATTCAGAATTATGTGCCGATGATACTTCTGCGACATATACAACTGCCCCTTCGTCTTGTATCACTGATGGTACACGATAGAAATAATCGACCCCCAATAGATTGTCAAAACCAAATAGGCCATGCACCAAAACCACGGGATACTCAAGACGCTCATTGCAGTATGTCGCCTGTGAAAATAACGTAAATAAGCCAACCAAGGCCGCCAAAACATGTTGTTTCATATATATACTCCAATTATTACAAATTAGTAACAATTAAAGCTAGAACACATTGGTCAGAGGTCAAGCCAGCAAGCATAAAAAACATACTTTTTATGAATAATTTATCAATGATTATGCTATAACTTATCGAAGAGTTTACCTAAAAGTAGCAACAGGGCTTGACGCGTAATTAGTAAGCACTGGTATGTTTCACTTTGAAATAAAACCTATAATAAACATGCTATTGACTTATTACCTTCAGCGAAAAAATTAAATTAGGGGCTAAATACACGACCCCTGTTTAATTGTGCTAAAGAGTGGTTCAGAAACTGCCTCAAATTTTATGCTGTTAGAACCTAAGAATTAATCCAAAAATATGAATTTTAAAATATTGCAATGCAAATATCAGTGCTGTATGTTTTATATTCAATGTGAATATAAAAGGAAATTAAAAATGAAAATAAAATTTAAAAAATTAAAAAACCTAACAAATAAATCACCATTACCACCGGCTCAAACACCCCATGTTGCAGGCGGCAAGTATATACAGATAACAAATTATAGGCAGTGCAACATAAGTGAAGGTGTTTGGGGCTGTACAAAAGGTGCCTGTCAAGATTAACACTTACAAGCCTCACCAATTAAACTGTTATAATACGAACTAGATTAAGCAGTTACCTGTTTTACGCGGGTAACTGATATTAAAAGAAGCGCTAACACAACCCACATCTATGGCGCTCAAAAATCCCCCAACTTTGCATTGCATAGCTTGTTGATCACACTAGGTGCTACGGCCACCTCAAGCCCACGCTTACCTGCACTCACATAAATTGTCTCAAACCGTTTAGCATCACTGTGCAATAAGGTATTTAAACACTTTTTTTGCGCAAAAGGGCTGATGCCACCAATCAAATACCCGGTCGTATTTTGTGCTTTTTTTGTATCTGCCAACATCGCTTTTTTACCTTTGCAAGCTTTAGCAAACGCTTTTAAATCAACTTGCCGTGTAGCGGGCAGCACTGCAACGTGTAATACCCCATCAACATCTACTAATAACGTTTTAAAAACCTGCTCAGCTTGTAAATTCAACTTTTCTGCCGCTTCGTTAGCAAAGCTTTGATCGTGAGGGTCATGCTCAAACTTCAAAATTTCATATTTGATTTTATATTTTTCAAGCATTTTTATTGCTGGCGTCATAATTTTCCCTTACTTATAAAGTTAGATAAGCATAAAAATTTTATATATTAAAACAGTGTAATATTGCATGAAAACAAAGAGGCATCCATCATAATAAACATGCGTGGCTTTTTATGATGGTAGTAATAATGACGCTAACGCGCTCAATTTCATGAAAATGATATAAAATCTACAGTGGCAACCTACGTGTGATTCTAAGTATGGGCTATCAGGTTATAAACACGGCTTTATGTGATGAGTCAAAATAATCAAATAACTCTATCACTACTAAACTAACGTATTATAAACAAAAACGGCGCAATTTAAATGCGCCGCTTTTTATACGATGAGTGTTTTATCGTTATTTGGTTAAGTCGTCAAAGAACTTTTTAACACCATCAAAAAAGCCTTGTGCTTTAGGGCGGTTATTACTATTTTCACCTCCCATGCTCTCTTCAAACTCTTTTAGTAACTCTTTTTGACGATCGTTTAAGTTAACCGGTGTTTCAATTACTACCTTACAGATCAAGTCTCCCACAGCGCCGCTGCGTACTGACTTAACGCCTTTACCACGCATACGGAACATTTTACCTGTTTGACTTTCTGCAGGGATCTTAAGGTTTGCTCGGCCATCTAAAGTAGGTACTTCAATTTCACCACCTAGTGCCGCAGTGCTAAAACTAATAGGCACTTCGCAGTACAAATTATTACCATCACGCACAAAGATTGGGTGTTCACGCACAGAAACCTGTACATATAGATCACCGGCAGGTGCACCATGCATACCCGCTTCACCTTCACCTGATAAGCGAATTCGATCGCCTGTATCGACGCCAGCTGGAATTTTAACAGACAATGTTTTGGTTTTTTCTACACGGCCTTGACCATGACACTTATTACATGGGTCTGAGATGATTGAACCCGTTCCCTGACACGTTGGACAAGTTTGCTGCACAGCAAAGAAGCCTTGACGCATTTGCACTTGGCCCGCACCATGACATGTTGTACATGTTTTTGGCTTAGAGCCGGCTTTTGCACCACTGCCATCGCATGGGCTACAACTAACCCACGTAGGCACTTTAATTTCAGCATTCTTACCGCGTACCGCTTCTTCAAGCGACAAATCCATATTGTAACGAAGATCTGCACCGCGCTGCTGACGAGACTGACGACGGCCACCCCCACCACCAAAAATATCACCGAATACGTCACCAAAAATGTCGCCAAAGTCACCTTGACCGCCACCGAAGCCGCCTTGGCCACCGCCATTTTGATCAAAGGCTGCATGCCCGTATTGGTCATACATCTGACGCTTTTGGCTATCAGTTAGTACTTCGTAAGCTTCTTTTACTTCTTTAAACTTTGTTTCTAATTCGGCATCACCGGCTGTACGGTCTGGGTGGTACTTCATCGCCAAGCGTTTATACGCTTTTTTTATGTCACGTTCGCTGGCATCTTTGCTAACGCCTAGTACTTCGTAATAATCACGTTTTGACATAGTTATCACATTACTCTAGTTCGATGGTGAGCTTACACTCACCAAGGCGGCTAAAAATAGCCTAAATTTACATACACTAAGGGCGCGTCAAGCGAAAATCGCCAGCGCGCCCTTACAAGTCAACAATTACTTGTCGTCTTTAACTTCTTCAAACTCAGCATCAACAACGTCATCGTCTTGCTTAGCTGAACTTTGTTGTGCACCGCCTTCTGGAGCTGCTTGGCCTGGTTGAGCCTTAGCCTGAGCAATTTCCATTAGCTTTTGTGACTTTTCAGCAAGTGCCTGCACTTTAACATCTATCTCTTCTTTACTTTCGCCTTTGATAGCAGTTTCAAGTTCAGTTAATGCAGCTTCAATTGCTTCTTTATCTTCACTTGGTAAGTCGTCACCAGCTTCTTCAACTTGCTTACGCGTACCGTGAACCATAGCATCAGCTTGGTTACGTGAAGAAACTAATTCTTCAAACTTTTTATCGTCTTCAGCATTTGCTTCAGCATCACGTACCATTTTCTCTACTTCATCATCACTGAGACCTGAAGAGGCTTGAATCGTGATTTTCTGCTCTTTACCTGTATCTTTATCTTTTGCAGATACATGTAAGATACCATCAGCATCTACATCAAAAGTTACTTCAATTTGTGGTGCACCACGTTGTGCAGGGCGAATACCTTCCAGGTTAAATTGACCAAGAGACTTGTTATCGCTAGAGCGCTTACGCTCACCCTGTAGTACGTGAATTGTTACTGCAGCCTGATTATCTTCAGCGGTTGAGAAAGTTTGCGATTTCTTAGTAGGAATCGTGGTGTTTTTCTCAATCAATGCAGTCATCACTTGACCCATTGTCTCAATACCTAATGACAGTGGACATACGTCTAGTAACAATACGTCTTTCACATCACCTGCAAGTACGCCACCTTGAACTGCAGCACCAACAGCCACTGCTTCATCTGGGTTAACATCTTTACGAGGTTCTTTACCAAAGAACTCTGCAACCGTTTTTTGTACTAGTGGCATACGTGTTTGGCCACCCACTAAAATGATGTCATTAACATCGCCTACAGATAAATCTGCATCAGCCAGTGCACGTTTTAGTGGCTCAATTGATTGAGTTACTAAATCTTCAACTAATGATTCAAGCTTAGCACGAGTCAATTTAACGTTCATATGCTTAGGACCAGAAGCATCAGCTGTTACATAAGGTAAGTTAACCTCAGTGTGCTGTGCAGAAGATAGTTCAATCTTCGCTTTTTCAGCGGCTTCTTTAACACGCTGCATTGCTAGCGGGTCAGTCTTAAGGTCAATACCTTGATCTTTTTTGAATTCTGCAACAAGGTAATTAATAACTCGGTTATCAAAGTCCTCACCACCTAAGTGTGTATCACCATTCGTCGCTAATACTTCAAATGTGTGCTCGCCTTCAACTTCATCAATTTCGATGATAGAGATATCGAATGTACCACCACCTAAATCATATACTGCTACTACGTTATCACCTTGCTTTTTATCCATACCGTAAGCAAGTGCTGCAGCGGTAGGCTCATTGATGATACGTTTAACTTCTAAACCAGCGATACGGCCAGCATCTTTTGTTGCTTGACGCTGTGAATCGTTAAAATATGCAGGTACTGTAATTACAGCTTCAGTCACTTCTTCACCTAAGAAGTCTTCCGCTGTTTTTTTCATCTTTTTCAGTACTTCTGCTGATATTTGTGGTGCTGCACGTTTTTCGCCACGCACTTCAACCCACGCATCACCGTTATCAGCCTTAACAATTTTAAAAGGCATAATACCGATATCACGTTGTACTTCTTCGTCTTCAAAGCGACGACCAATCAAACGTTTAATTGCGTATACCGTGTTTTGCGGATTTGTTACCGCTTGGCGCTTAGCTGGTTGACCAACAAGTGTTTCACCTTCAGCTGTAAATGCAATAATTGAAGGGGTTGTACGATCACCCTCTGCATTTTCGATAACGCGCGCTTTATCACCATCAAGTACTGCTACACAAGAGTTAGTAGTACCTAAATCGATTCCAATAATTTTACCCATGAATCTTCTCCGACTTCAAAATTCGTTGTTCTGTTAGATGCATTGTAGATAGGGGCAACAAAATCGAATTCAAGCTTAAAAGTAAAAAAAATTTGTTTTTTTACTTTTAAGCTTGTTTGAGCCATTTTTAACCAAAAAGCCAATATTTAAGCTAAGTGTATTAATTACCACACTGGTCTGACCTCACGAGCTATGCTATAACCTAATTCAATATGCACAATAAATTTTAAGAGGTTCTAATGCATTTTGAACAATTATTAATGCAAGCCACAAAGCTTGGCAAAGGCGTCATGCAGTTCCCTGCCAGTTGGTGTCAAGGCCGAACCGCATTCGGCGGCTTATCTGCTGCACTTATTTATCAGGCAATTAGGCCGCATATTAGCAACGAGCGCCGATTGCTTTCTTTAAGCACTAACTTTGTTGGCCCACTTTTATCTGAGTGCGATTTTAGTATTGAAGTGGAAATATTGCGTGAAGGTAAAAATAGCAGCCAAGTAATGGCAAAGGTGATACAAAATCAGCAGATATGCGTGATAGCACAAGCATGCTTTGGTGCCAATCGCAATTCAAACATACGCGTTGATGTTTCAAAGGAGATAACACTAGCCCCTGTTAATGAAAAACACATATTGCCTTATCAAAAAGGGGTTATGCCCGAGTTTTTCCAACATGTCGCTTTATGCCCACAACAAGGTAATATGCCATTTACAGGAGCTGACTCTTCACATTTAGGTGGCTGGATGCGATTCAAAGAGTCTCAACAGCAAATGCACGAAGCACATATTATCGCGCTGACCGATGCTTGGCCGCCAACTTTACTACAAATGTTCCAGCAACCAGCACCTGCAAGCAGCATGTCTTGGTATTTAGAATTTGTTCAAGCACCAAATCTTGCAGCTGACCAATGGCTTGGTTTTGAAGCCATTACTCATCACTGTAAAGATGGCTACGGTTTAGAGGACGGCACTATTTGGAGTAGTAATGGCCAGCTGCTTGCCTTAACACGCCAAACAGTCGCATTGTTTGACTAACTTGAGTTGGCTATGTTGTCAACTCTTTAAAACTTATGTATATCTAAATTACTGTAATCCGTACCATTATAAATCATGATGGTACGGTATTGACCACTTTTTACTAGACTTGCAAGCCCTTTATTGAACAAGTTTTTTAGCTTCTCATTGTTAAAAAAAGCAGGCCTTGGCGCTTGCGAAAATATAGGGTGTATTTGATAAGGAAAAACAGGGTTACTCTTCTCATATTGATTTAAATAATAAAGAAAGATTCGTCTTTCTAAGATAATGACATCAACCCAATTTTTCATCAAATGCTGTACTTGAGCTTCTTGATTTACGACCTCATTGTATGAGCTAAATGCCTGTTTAGCCTCTTCAAAAGGGGCATCTAAAAACCCAGCTGCATTTTGGAATGCTAAAACATTTTTACCGCTTAAACCTTTTATGGTTTCTATTATGTAATTTTTAGACGCTAAAGAAATGGCGACGTTTTGATAGCTGAGCAAACTGTCGCTTTGATAAATATGTTCTGGTGAACTGCTTGGTAAGTTAAGTGCAACATCAACATTACCATTTTTCAATTCAAGTTCAGCTCTTTTATTTGACATGTAACGAACCACAATATTGCTAATGCCCTGTTGCTTGAATGCTTGTTTTAGAATTTCCATTTGTATACCCGTATTATCATCAGGAATAACATATGGGGGCAAATATGCACTGGCAGCAACCACCACTTGATCTTGTGACCAAGATTTAGCACCACTCAAACTTGTAAAACATAAGCAACTTATAAACAAAAGTATGTTACGATTCATTCAGTCCTTCCAAAGTAGATTTTAGACTAGCCACTATAACACGCTTAAATTAAGCACAGCTTAATGAAGTTTATTGCCTATATCTACCTATTGCAGCTGTGCATAGCTTATGGTTTTAAACATCTTTCGTAAATTGACATTTGCACTGGCCTAATAATTACAGCACACTAACGTAACACCACAACTTTATGTTTTATGTGATTACCAAGTGATACTGGCATGTAAACAATGCGACAAACTAATCAATGTCGGTCATATTGGCCAACAACAGCGGGCGATATGCCCTTATTGCCGTGCCCAATTATTAAGTTGTAGGAACAACCAACAACAATGGATCAGTGCCTTTAGCATCGCATCTTTGCTATTTTTATTCTCTAGTCTATATCCCTCGTTTATATCATTTAGTCAACACGGATTAAAACAAGAAATCAGCCTGTGGGATGCCTTTCTTTTATTGGGAAGCAATTATAACTCCGTATTAGCCAGCGTATTCATATTTACAATCTTAATTATGCCACTATTGGTATGTACGATGGTGTTAATCACTCAAAGTGATATTTGGACTAAGTTAAATCCACATAATGCACGCAAAATCTCGAAGCTACTAAGCTACATTACACCACTCAATTTAGCCGACATTTTTCTTGTTGCTGTTTTAGTCAGTGCTTTTAAATTGATGGCTTATGCTGAATTAACACTCGGCCTTGGGTTTTGGTCCTACGTGTTATTTGTGTTTTGCTTTATTGAATTACTAACATTGATAGATGAAAACGAACTTTGGCAACGCCAACAAGCGCAATTTGAGCCTAAACCACTGATGTGCGGGCACAGTGCCAAATCGCAATCACTTAAACAATGCCATGTGTGTAGACAGCTTACCTCAGAGCAACACTGCCCTCGTTGCTATGCGAAAACGTACTATCGAAACCCACAAGCCAACGCCCGTGCCATGGCTTGGATGATGACGGCATTAGTGCTAATGGTGCCTGCAAACTTTTTACCTATTATGAATACAATTAACCTCGGTCAAAATACCTTTGCGACCATATTCTCTGGCATCGTTATTTTATGGCAAGATGAGTCATACCCTATCGCAATCATCATTTTTGCCGCCAGCATTTGTATTCCTATTCTAAAAGCATTGGCACTTTTTTATTTAATCATGGAGACCAAAAAGTGTACTAACCCCAAGCGCGCTAGTATTTTATATCGCTGGCTGGAGTTTATGGGTAAATGGTCAATGATTGATGTATTTGTCGTGATCATACTCGTTTCACTCGTCCAACTTGGTGGCATATTATCAGTTGAGCCACATATTGGCATCGCGTTTTTCGCTATAATGGTACTGTGTCAATTGATGGCCGTACATAGTTTTGATCCAAGAATCTTATGGGATAAATTTAATAACCATGAATGAATATGCTCACATAGAAAATAAGCCTAAGTTTTCTCTCATCTGGTTTATACCCATTATTGCCTTGTGCGTTACTCTTTGGATGTTATACCAACATCAAATCAACAAAGGCCATACTATATTTGTCAAAATGTCGAATGCTGATGGTATTGTTGCTGGCAAAACTCAAGTTATGGTTCGCAGTGTCAAAATCGGTTTAGTTCAGTCACTTCGGTTGCAAATTGACCAAAGTGCCGTTATCGCAAAAGTTCAAATTGATAATATATACGAACCCCTTCTAACTGAAGATGCCAAAATATGGGTCGTAAAACCTCGGATTGATGAATCAGGTATCTCTGGAATGAGTACCTTGTTATCAGGTGTTTACCTTGAACTAGAACCTGGAACAAGTCAGGTGCAGTCTTCGCTGTTCACGCTTCAAGACGAGCCTGCATTAATTGGTGCTGATATTGATGGTAAACGTTATAAGCTAAAAGCAAAAAATGCTGAGGTATTAGAGATTGGTACAGGCATATACTTTCGCAACTTTAAGGTAGGTCAAATAGAGTCTACCAATTTCAATATAAATAACCTAGCCATGGAATACGGAGTCTTTGTTTTCTCCCCTTATGATCAGCTTATAACCCAAAATATGATCTTTTGGGTTGCATCTGGTGTGTCAGTGAACTTATCTACACAAGGAATAGACGTCTCTACAGGTAGTTTGTCTAAGCTTATTAAAGGCGGAATATCTATCGATTACCCGCCAAATCAAGCGCCTTCTGATATTGCTATTGGCCAATCTAGTTTTACGCTGCATAAAAACTTTTCCACTGCCCTAGAGCAGCGATTTGATGATTTTGATTTTTACCTTATTGAGTTTGAGCAATCTATTCGTGGGCTCAGCCCTGGCGCACCGGTCGAATATAGAGGTATGCGCATTGGCACCGTTGAGCAAGCTCCGGCACAACTACAACGCGATGGCCAACCACTATATTTTCAACAAGGCAACACCTCTATTCCGGTATTGATACGTATCGAATACGGCCGCCTTTTTGAGAAAAGTGACTTAGCCAAAGCTTATTGGCAAAAAAATATAGAACAATGGATTAGAAATGGATTGAGAGCATCACTAAAAAGTGGCAATATGTTAACAGGTGCGGTGTATATAGAGTTAGATTTCTACCCTGATGCACCAAAAATAAACGCTATGACAACGTCGCTCTACCCAACACTACCAAGTGTATCTAGTGGTTTTACGGCACTTTCTGAGCAGGTTACTAAGCTGTTGAATAAGTTTAACGATCTGCCTTTAGATAACACATTGACACAACTTGATGGAACGTTAAAAGAATATAGGAAAACAGCAATGGAAATGAATCAATTAATTGGCTCTTTTAACCAAAATGGTACAGCAATTAAAGTAAACGAAAATTTAGATAATATAAGCACAACGCTTACACAATTAACATCTAGCTTAAAGCAATTTGAACAAACGCTAACGCATTACCAACAAGACTCCACTATGGTTGAACAACTAACCGATACCCTTGAAGAATTGGAAAACTTATCTAATACTTTAAAACCCTTTGCTAAAGGCTTAAATGAACAACCTAATATGCTTATTTTTAACAAACCAACGATAAATGACCCTGAACCTAGGAAAAAATAAATGCGTTTAATTGGGATTGCTTTAGTCGTTATTTTGCTATGTGCTTGTAGTACACCTAACAAAAGTAAAAAGAATTACTACAGTTTTGAGTTTCAGCCTAGTGAACTAAAAAACGATTCATTCACTAGTAACAGCCGGGTTCTGAAAGTAAATCAGGTCAAGGTTGTTGGAGTGAGCGACCAGCAGGGTATTGTACAGCTTTTGGACAAAAACAAAGTATCCATTGCACAGAACCATTTTTGGGCTGAAAATCCAAACTATATGCTCGATAAAACCCTGCAGCAAGCTTTGCAAAACCAGTTAATTCAATGGCAAGTAACGAGTAGCAAAGTACCATCTTCAAATAACTCAGCTTTGTTACTAAGCGTTGAGGTAAATGACTTTGCAGGACATGATGAAGTAGGGACTGTGATAAGTGGCCGATGGTATATATATGAGCAGACAAGTGAAGGAAACAAGTTATTAACTCACCATATGTTTACTCTCTCAACAGAACTTAGCAGTAATGGGTTTTCAGCGCTTGTCAACGCACTGCAAACATCTTGGCTAAATTTGGCAAACCAGATTGCCACAAAACTAACCCTATTAACTAAAAGTCCAGCCGATACAAATTAGACTCTTCCATCGACTTATCAAGCACAACTTTAGATTGAAACTTCAACCCAAGTCCAAGTAATAGTTTGATGCTAGGCTGGTTTGTAGCAGAAGTAATCGCCAGAATAGCTTCAATGTTTAGTTTATATTTCGCAAACTCAAGCAATGCCAAGCAAGCTTCTTTTGCGTAGCCGTAACCTGTGTATTGGTCGATAAATGCGTAGCCAAGATCAGGTAAATCGAAAATAGGTCTTTGATAAAACCCTGCAACCCCTATGGCTGTGCCTTCTTGTAAAGTAACAATATAGGGTGCCTTATCCCCTAACTCATAAGCATCTAAAAATGCACCCTGAATATAGTTTTGTGCATCTTCCAAAGTGTGAACTTGTTTATCAGCAATGTTATCTATAAAACTACGCTGATTTAGTAAGGCTAAAATAAAGTCAACATCTTCCATCGTTGCTTTACGAACAACAAGCCTTTTTGTGTGTAATATATTCATGCTTTAGACCTTTTTTAAAAACCAGCATGTGCTCACAAGCGCATGCTGGTTTGTTGCTTAATGCTGATAAGCAATACGTCGATAAAAATCTTCGATAGATGACAATTTAGTTTGATTTGGTAACTGCGCAAAAGGTTTATTTTTAAACTTGTGTCCACGCATTTGAACATTCAGCCGAGATGCGTTGTCATTTAGCATCGTTTGTTGATAATAAGCTTTCACATCCGCTAAAGTCACTTCTTCAAGCGCTGCAACAAGTTTATCCTTAGAGTCATAATCAAAGTTTTCTTTATACCAGTCATTTATCAGTGGCGATATTTCGTCACTTAAGTTTTTAGGGGTTTCTTTCAATGACACTATGCTGGCATTTTTTAACTGTAAAAATGTTTCATTATCAAGATCCGCAAGTACTTTGCCATATTCCTTTTTATAGCTATCAAAACGCTGTTGCATACTCTGAACATCTTTCACGGGTGTCTGTATATAAATTGCTAACGCAGAATATTCGTCTATGCTCGCTGACGTAGCTCCTACCATATATGCCAACTGCTCTTGTGTACGTAAAGTATCAAAAATATGATTGCGTAAATGCCTTACCAATACCCTTGCAGCAGCTTTTTGTATAAACCCAGGTTTAGGGTGGACCAAAACATCTATCAGTGCTACATCTGCCAAATCAATATCTTCTTGCCACACAAACGTTTCGCCTTCTTTAGGCTGCCAATACTTAACTTTAGTGTACTCGGTAACATGCAATCTATTAGGTAGAGCTTGCTTAATAACTTTTGCAACCGCTTCTAAATCACTTTGACTATAATTGCCAAAACCAAACACTCTAACTTGATTTTGCTTTAATAACTGGTTTTGGATAATGTTAAATTCATTCAACGACAAGTTTTGTGCGGTTTTGAGCAACAGATTGGGATCATAACTCCCAGATTTAACTAGGCTGCTGTATTTTCCAAACACTTGGTTCATTGGGCGCTGTTGCCCTTGGTTTATGATTGAACGACGATACCTGTCTAATGCCTGCTCGAACTCTTCTTGAGTCACTGACAATTTCAAATTTTGCATTGCTTGAGAAAGTAATTGTGGTTGTTTATCCGTAAACCCTGACACATTTAAAACCAGACCAATGTTTTGAGATAGTCTTAGTGACATACCCGCTACATTTGCTTCAGTCTGAAGCCTGCTT
This sequence comes from Pseudoalteromonas sp. SANK 73390, assembly GCF_054966645.1. Taxonomy (NCBI): domain Bacteria; kingdom Pseudomonadati; phylum Pseudomonadota; class Gammaproteobacteria; order Alteromonadales; family Pseudoalteromonadaceae; genus Pseudoalteromonas; species Pseudoalteromonas sp. SANK 73390. The sequence goes on along the minus strand of NZ_ARPN01000035.1, from coordinate 208,739 downwards.
TGCGCAATAGCGAACAAATCAGACCAAACAGACAATGCAACATCCGCTTTGATATTTGTCATCGGCTCTGGTGAGTTAATGTATATATCTAAGTTGCCTTTTGGTTGGTGCATAAACCGCTCACTTGGCGCATGCCAAATAGTAAGACCAGGCTCATCAAATACTTTTTGAACCCCCTTGTTCGCTTGCTCTGGTGTCGTTTTTATTGCAAATTGCTCTGGTAGTAATTTATTTACACTCGGAAGTTCAAGTGCAAATTGACTGGGTATTTTCCAACTTTCTATTTCCTGTTCGGTAATATCAGTTATCTTATATTGTCCATCATAAAAATGCAGAGCACTGTCTGTTGGTTCATCTTTACTGATATACCAGACGCGCAAATGTTCGCTAGTCAGTTGTTCTAAAACACGTTCAATTGCTTCTTTATCAAATTTTGCATAATAGTAAGGTGCATTAATTGCGTGATTAATTGGGTAGTCTTGCATACTACCGGATAAATTACTCACATATCTAAATTCATCACCTTTTTCTAAGAAAAGGAACTGATTATTAAGCGAGGTTCTGATTTCATCAAAATATTTACTATCTATTCCTTCACGTTTAATCAAATTAATATATTGCATTACTGTCGCAACCACTGTTTCGCGGTTTTCCATCCCTTTATCGGTCAGTTCAATATCTACTAGCAAAGTGCCGTAATTACCATAAACATCAACAGATGAATAAGCGGCAAGTTGAGATATTAAACCCTGCTTTTTTAATACTTGAGCGGGACTTCCCTGCATTTCATTACTAATCAAATAGGTGATAAAGTAATTTGGTTTAACTGCAAATTGGTCTTGGTTATTCTCTATCGTAAAGTCAATTTTTAACTGTTTTACATCTTCATTAGATTTATAGTGAACACGCTTTTTAGCTAATTTTGTAAAGTCTATTTTTGTATTAACTTCAGGCTTCGCAATGTTTTTATTTTTTATTGTTGAAAAATGTTTATTTGCCTTACTTGCCATTTCAGCCAAAGATTCATTTGAGATCATGGCTACTTTCATTATGTTAGCGCTGTAGTAGCGGTTATAAAAATCGACGGTTTCTTTGTGTAGGTTACTGTCTTTTTTATCACTAAGCGTTTGCGTATTACCAATGATAAATCGGTTCGCTGGGTGCTCTCCTAGCATGTTTCGCGCTAGCTTATACTGCCCTGAATAATCTGACTCTTTGCGCATAGACCATTCGGCATTAACCGCATTTCGTTCTTTATCTGCGTACTCGGGATAAAGCTTAGGTGCCTTAAAGAAGTCCGAAAAACGCTCTAATGCCTCATCATAAGCATCATTATTAACTTTAAACATGTAGTTCGTGATATCAAGCCAAGTGTAAGCATTATGCGCACCACCATTTTCACTCATAAAATCAGAGTAACCATTGGTTTGAGGGAAACGCTCAGTTCCCAAAAATAACATGTGCTCCAAATAATGCGCCATACCTTGTTGCATCATTGGGTCTTGTAACATACCTACACCCACACTGAGCGCAGCGGCAGATTTTTCAATACTTGAGTCTGAAACCAAAATAACTTCAATACCGTTATCTAAAGTCATTGTCAGATAATCACGGTCATCATTTGGGCTAGTAATCAGCTTGTCACTGATCAGCGCGGTCTGTTTTGCACTGACATTACTTTTATCATTTAAATTAGTGCATGCCGTACTTATCAAAAGAGTAAATACACCAACAGCTAGAAACTTTTTCATAACCATTCCATTTTATATTTGCCTTATAATACCCATAGTCTTTACTATGGTTACAATTTGCAACCACTAAACAGAATTGATTGTAACACTCTGTAAACCAAGGACTATGTATTATGCTCATCTCACCAACATTTATTGTTATCATTTCGATGTTTGTACAAACCACTCTCACTTTTTGGATAATGATTATTATGGGTCGCAGGCGCTTTGCAGCGGCGCGTGAGGGTAACCTCAAAAAAGAAGACTTCAAAACCATGCAACTAAACCACGCACCAGAGGCGGTATTGTTAGCCAGTCGAAACTTTGAGAACCAATTTGAAGTGCCGATACTATTTTTTGTAGTGGCTCTATTAGCATTACATTTAAATAGTGCTGGTTGGTTTTTTGCCATCAGTAGCTTGTTGTTTGTAGTTACCCGCATAGCTCATAGCATTGTACATATTACTAGCAATCATATAAAAACACGCTTTAGACTGTTTTTAATTGGCTGCGGGCTTGTTTTTCTACAGTGGTTATCTCTACTGGCAACATTAATATAACCAATTGGTATTAAAAACCTTAAATATGTAACGTTTTGTTCTTTAATTAACTGTGTATTTTGTTAGCATGTAGCGCATACAAACATAGAGGATAATAATAATGAACAATGAAATGCCAATATGTGACTTTGGCCTTCATGTAGGGGAACCATATACAAGATTACCAGCTAGCTTTTTAAATTGGATGGTTGAAATAAATCACGATAAATCACAGCTAGCAAGGCAAGAATTGTTACGCCGTGAAGATGCCGTATTAGCCACTTTCAAAAACACTAAAAATTCATAATTTTATAGGTTTCTCTTTAGAGTTTTTAGTTTAAAATAGGCGCATAGTTAGTTTACCCTTATAAAGAGTTATATGCGCATTATTTTTGCGATGCTTACTTGCATCTTACTATCTTCTTGTCAGCTTTCACCTTCAGGTAGCCCCCAGTTTCTAACTGTTTTACACACCAATGATAACCATGGTCGCTTTTGGCATAACGAACAAGGCGAATATGGTATGGCTGCTCGTAAGACCTTATTAGATAACCTGCGTACTCAAGCAAAGCAAAAAGGTCATGCCGTTTTGCTATTGTCTGGGGGTGATATCAATACAGGTATACCAGAATCAGATTTACAGTTAGCCGAACCCGATTTCAAAGCAATGAGCTTGCTAGGCTATGATGCTATGGCAATCGGTAACCATGAGTTTGACAATCCCCTTAACGTACTTGAGCAACAACAAAAGTGGGCTAATTTCCCGCTACTTTCTGCAAATATTTTACATGCCGCAGACAATAGCCACGCTTATCAGCCTTACACGATTGTTAATAAGCAAGGGTTATCAATAGCTATTGTTGGTTTAACCACCACAGATACCGCCAAAATAGCTAACCCGCAGTACTTAGGCGACCTTATTTTTGTCGAGCCTGCTGCTGCGCTTAGCTCTGTTGTTGATTCACTCAAAGCTAAACATCATGTTGATGTAGTAATAGCAGTTACACATATGGGCCACTTTCATGACGCGAGTTTTGGTATAAACGCCCCTGGTGACGTAACATTGGCACGAAATATAGCGCCTAATACCATTGATATGATAATTGGTGGCCATTCTCAAGAGCCTGTTTGTATCGATGCTCAAGGTAAGCCAGATAACCAGTTTGCGCCTGGCAAAGCCTGCGCACCTGATCAACAAAACGGTGTGTGGATAATGCAAGCACATGAATGGGGAAAGTATGTTGGCAAAGCTGAGTTTAAAATTGAAAACGGTGTCAAAACACTGCTCAGTTATGAGCTAATTCCTGTCAACTTAAAAAATGCCGATGGTGAATATATCAACGATTACATTCAGCCAGACCCTGAACTAAAGGCTTTTTTAAAACCATACCAAACGTTTGGAGAGCAAAAGCTCAAAGGTAGTGTTGGCTATGTTGATGGTTACCTAGATGGAAAACGTTCAACAGTACGTTTTAAACAAAGTAACTTGGCGACTTTAATTATCAAAGCGCAAATGAGCTCGGTCGATGCAGATTTTGGCATCATAAGCGGTGGTGGTATTCGCCACAGCATTGATACTGGTGAAGTGAGTTATAAAGACGTTTTAAAAGTACACCCATTTAAAAATCGTATTACTGTAATGCAATGGAGCGGCGCTGACTTATATGACTATTTAAATATTGTCGCCCGCTTCCCCCCAGATTCAGGTGCTTATTTACAATATCATAAACTCTCATTTGACATAATCGATGGGGAATTAAGTAATATTATGATAAATAATGAACCACTGAACTTAAATGCTCGCTATCGTATGAGTATCAATAGCTACAATGCAGCAGGTGGCGATGGCTACCCTAACCTATCATCTTTAGAGGGCTTTAAGCCAACCAGCATGACTGACGCTGACGTACTAAAAGCCTATTTACAAAAATACTCACCTATTAAAGTCAATTCACTTTAATTTAAGGGAGGCGTTTATAGCCTCCCTAACTACTTTCCTATTACTTGAACATCATCAAAGCTAATTTCAGATAACCCATAGCTGTGTAATTTAGAACGAGACCCTTCTCCATATGCTTTTGGAGGATAATACTTAGCTTTTAAATCGGGATGCCCTGCCAAAGTTTCATCCAATGCAGCGCGTATTTCACTTAGGGTTTTTTCTAAGCTGTTAGAGAAGTTTGGTTTCTTCCTAACGGTATGCCCTAGCACCGTTAAACGCTCAAAATACCTATTTGCAATTATTAATAGCGCCTCGGGCGCTTCTTTATTTGGGTTTAATACAACATCTGCATTTTTATCACAAAACTCTACCAGTGCAATGTAAAAACACAGCGGCTTGTTCGCAAGCTGGGTCTGTTGCGACTCATTATTGCTTAAGTGGATGCATTTAGTGTGTAGGTTAACAACTAGCTTAGGCTTATGTAGCTCAGTGCTAATTGGCTGTTCTTTAGAGTGTTGGCGATTTAAAATAAAGGTCCTAATGAACAATACCCACGCCATAATTGCGAAGGTAACAGGTACAATATAGCTTATCCAACTGTGTTGGGTGTTTATATCATAAAGCAGTGCAACATTCTTATGTGCTGATTTTAATAAATAGGCATTTTCTCGGGGTGCTTTGTTTGTACTTCCTACGCTAACAATATCAAGCACAGTAATACGAGACTTATTCAGTTGGAGCTTATCATTAATTTCTAATATATATTTAGCGGTTCTTTTTTTATCGCCACTATAATTAAATAAAGGATCTGCAATTGGCAACATCTCTAGGTCTAATGCGACTCTCGCAGCCAACGTTCTCAAATCCAATTTTGCATCTCGCTTAATAAGCAAACTTTGTGAAAAGCTGAATAATAAGCAAAATATTACAACCAGTAATATTAAGCTGAACAATAGGCGCTGCTTATTCTTCACTTGCTTTACCTTCAATTAAGCCATAGGGCACGGATTCACATTGCCAGTAGTGATTTAAACCACTGAAATAATTAGATTGCATTTTATTTACTACATCGCTAATCGTATTTTGTAATGCACAGGCTAAATCGGTGTTTTCATCAACCATTTTGAGATACCACTTACTCCCTGTTACATTGTCTGCAATTGGAGTAATATAGTTTTGCGAAAACCGCTGCTGATCGCGCTCTTGCCAATAAGAGGCAATGATATCTACGTCACCTTTAGACAGTAACTCTCTAAGCGCACTGTGAGAGCTTGCATAAACCACGTTCAGCGTTGATAAATCTATATCTAAGCGCTTAAACACTTGTTTAGGCAAAATATGACCTGATCGACTAGTTGGGTAATCGACTAAGCCAATGGTTTTATCGAGAAAATATGCTTTCTCAATCTTCGGTTTCTCTCTGGATGAAATAAAAAACGCGGTGTAACTTGGATAGCCTATTAATGGCATGTAATGTTGGGTAGACTCTGCCATCATCGCTTCCATCACGTTATCTTTGCTTAAAATCAAATCAGCAATACCTTTGGCTAAAAACTCTATTTGTCCAGCAAGGCTTCCACCCCAGTATATTTCCACCGAGTCATATTGCTTAGCCAATACATTGTTATCACACAATGTATCATAAAGTTTTTTAGCTAGCCCCTGCAGCGGGACATGTACTCTAAAGACCCTTAAGTTTGATTCGCGATTAATTTTACATGTATACGAATAGGCACTTACAGGTGAAAGCTTATTTAATTCACTGTTAACCAGTACATTGGGCGATGCCCAGGTAAATATCAACAAGAGTAAAAACACTACAAAGAATGTCGTTTTTTTATGCAAAATATAGATATTATTCAAAACTCAACGCTTCTTGTTCTATAAACCCCTCCATTACAACAATTTTCCTTACTTATTACAATGGGTAATTTTACTTAATCAATATAAGCTATTGTTTAATATAATTTATTAACAAGAAATTATGAATACCATTGACTCCTTTTGTTTTGTTGAAAAACACGGACAATTGACCTTATTGAAATAGCGATTGCCTATCGCATTTTACGCAGAGTAAAAAGTCATGTTAACAAAAAATATATCTAACTTGCTGATCGCCACGGCGATTGTTACCTCATCACAAGTACTCGCTTGGGGCCAAAACGGCCACCGAATAGTTGGCGAATTAGCAACGCAGCACCTTACTTCTACTACCGCCCACGCACTAAAGCCATTATTAGAAGGCGATTCACTTGCTGAAGTATCAACTTGGGCGGACGAAATGCGCTCTAACAAAAGTACTTTTTGGAAAAAGAAGTCATCTAAATGGCACTATATAAATATAAAAGACGCTGACAACATGCATCAGCATGTTCATCACAATATTTCTTCAAAAGAGCAAGTGAAGAACATTCTTGATGGCATTTATTATGGTATTAATACCCTAGAATCTGAAAAAACATCGGTAGACGAAAAGCGCTTTGCGCTGCGTTTTTTAGTTCACCTTGTTGGCGACAGCCACCAACCTTTTCATGCTGGCCGCGCTGATGACCACGGTGGTAATAAAATTAGCGTCACATTCTTCGGTGATAAAACTAACTTACATAGTACATGGGATACTCGCTTAATTGAAAATGAGCGACTTTCTTACAGTGAGTTTACAAGTTTCATAAAAACGTCAAATAAAGCTATTATACAAGAGTACTTAGACAGTGAACCTGCAGATTGGTTGCTGGAATCACATAATATTTCTGAAAAAATTTATAACTTAAATGAAACTGAAATAAGTTACGGGTACATTTACAAATATATGCCAACAGTCAAAACCCGCCTACAACAAAGTGGGATTAGATTAGCTGGTTTATTGAATCAAATTTTTGATAAAAACGCGCAGCCACTCAAAGAAGCGCTAAAGACTTCTAAAACTGCGACATTAAAAAACTAGTAAGTTCTAATAAACGGGAAACAACATAATGAAAACTCTTTTGCGCAAAACCTCGCTATCACTTGCAATCGCAGCAAATATAGCAACAAGTGGGGCTGCATTTGCAAATGACACGGCGTCAGGCCTTAAAGGCCAAGTCGTTGGCCCTATGGGTAATGCAGCAGCAGGCACGAAAGTTACAATTATTCACACCCCTTCAGGTTCTGTAAAAACAACTCTAGTTAATGAAAGTGGTACTTTTTCTGCAAAAGGCCTACGTGTCGGTGGCCCTTACCAAATTATCGTTGATTCTGATAAATATGAAGACACAATGGTTGAAGATATTTACCTTTCATTAGGTAAAACATACCCTTTGTCGGTACAGCTAAAGTCTCAGCAAAACATGGAGCAGATTGTTGTAACAGGTCGCCCAATGACCATGCAATCTGGCGGCACAGGCCCTGCAACGCATTTTTCTCTAGCAGATCTTCAAGACATGCCTGCAATTAACCGTGATATCAAAGACATTGTACGTACTGACCCGCGGATTTATATTGACGAAAGTGACGCTGGTGCAATTCAATGTGCTGGTGGTAACCCTCGCTTCAACAGCTTAACTGTTGATGGTATGCGCATGAACGACAACTTTGGCCTCAATAGCAACGGTTATCCAACAGAACGTATCCCGTTTTCTTTTGACTCTATTGCACAAGTAGCCGTTGAGCTAGCCCCATTTGACGTGCAATACGGCGGTTTTACGTCATGTAACATCAACGCGGTAACAAAGTCTGGTACTAATGAATTAACTGGTGGCGTGTTCTTCGATTACACCAATGATTCGCTTGTGGGTGACAAAATCGATGGTGAACCGCAGCCAACTGGTAACTATAGCGAAAAACGTTATGGCTATAACTTTGGCATGCCTCTGATCAAAGATACCTTGTTCCTATTTACGAGCTATGAAAAATTAGAAGGCTCGCAAATCTTCGCTTATACCCCATATGCAAATGGTAAGATCAGTAAAACAGCGATTGATGAAATCATTACGATTACAAAGGACGCATATGGTTATGATGCGGGCTCTATGGTACCTAGCATGCCCGTTGAAGATGAGAAAATTCTTGTGAAACTTGATTGGAATATCAACAATGATCACAGAGCAAGCTTTGTATACAACTACAACGATGGTTTTTCACTAAATCAATCTGACGCCGATTCAGACGAACTCGCATTATCAAATCACGTTTTTGAGCGTGGTGCCGAGCTGCAGTCTTTTGTGACTTCTATATACTCTGACTGGAACGATGTATTTACGACTGAAGTACGTCTTGGCTACTCAGAGCTAGATAACCGTCAAACCTCTTTAGATAGAGCATCTGGATTCGGTGAGTTCCAAGTAGATGTTGATGATATCACTGTTTACATCGGACCTGATGATTCGCGTCAAGCGAACAAATTGAAGTACGATAACCTATCGCTTAAGCTCGCAGGTACCTACTACCTTGACGACCATGAACTTTATTTTGGCTACGAGCGTGAAGAACTAGATGTGTTCAATATGTTCGTACAGCATAACGAAGGTGAGCACCGTTTTGGGAGCATAGAAGACCTACGTAACGGTGTTGCACGTGTTTATTATGGTAATGCGTCATCTCACAACCCAAAAGATGCAGCGGGTGAATTTAAGTACGCATTAAATACTTTTTACTTCCAAGATAAGTTCGACTTAATCGACTACGACATGACGATTACTGCAGGCCTTCGTTATGATAAATACACCAGTGATGATGTGCCAGCCTACAATGCAAATTTTGACAGTCGCTATGGTTTTTCAAACCAGCAAAACCTAGACGGTGTTGATTTACTACAGCCGCGTTTAGGTGTTAACTGGGTGTTTAACGACCAATTAGAACTGCGTGGCGGTATTGGCTTGTACTCAGGCGGTAACCCAAACGTTTGGATCTCAAACAGCTATTCAAACGATGGTGTACGTAATATTCAAGACAACACGCGTGGCTTACAATTACTTGGTCCTGACGCAGTTGCCTTTGTAGATGGTGGCAAACCCGGCTATGCAATTCCGCAATCGTTATACGATAGCATTGGTGCTGGCGGTGTTGATGATAGTACCAACGTAACTGATCCAAACTTTGAAATTCCATCAGAATGGAAGTTTTCTTTGGGTGCAACATACGTTACGGAGTCTGACTACGTATTTACAGCAGATTATCTATATACCGATAAACAAGACTCAGCACTTGTTAAAAACCTTGCACTAGCGTCAAACGAAACCGCACCTGACAGACGTCCAATTTATAACGACGACATTCACTCACGTGAGTCAGATTTAATGCTTACTAATGTGAAAGGTGATGACGGCTATAGCCATGTATTGTCGTTTGGTATGAATAAGTCATTTGATAACGGCATTGACCTTGCACTCTCATATGCATACACCGTTGCACAAGACGTACACCCAATGGACAGTTCAGTCGCGTTCTCAAATTTCCATGGAATCGCCACTTCAGATCCACAAAACCCAAGTCGTTCAGTATCTGACTATGAAGTGCCTCACCGCGCGACAATGACACTTGCTTATAACACAGAGTTATTTGATGGCCTAGACACTAAGTTCAGCTTATTCGGTCAAGCAAGCGTAACAAACCCGTATTCATATACATTTGCAGGTCAACGCTCTAGCATGTTTGGCTATGCGGACAGAAACCGTGATTTGCTATACGTACCGGATGCTGATGCAAGCAACGTAGTATATGGCGATGACTTTGACAAAGCAGCTTTCGATGCTTGGGTTGTGCGCGAAGGCTTAGCACGTGGTCACATTCAAGGCCGTAACTCGCAAGATGGCGAGTGGTGGGTTACGTTTGACCTTAAAGTTGAGCAAGAATTTGGCGGTTTTGCTGAAGGTCACAAAGGGTCAGCGTTCTTCGTGATTAAAAACGTAGGCAACTTATTAAATGATAATTGGGGTACGCTAGAAAAAGGCAACTCTATGCAAAATGCAGTAACAGCTTCAATCAACGATAACGGTCAATACGTATTCGAGAAGTTTAATAATCCATCAGGTACTGACTTTGAGATCAAACCATCGTTATACGAAATTCGCTTTGGTGTTAAATATAACTTCTAAGCAGTAATTCCTATCGATTGATTTTATAAACATATAAGTCAACACAGTTAGCCTTCAAGGAAGGCTAACTGTGTTTTGGTGTAATTAAAAATCATATTGACTGGCAAACTTTTTATTATGGCTCAATGAACTTTGTACATGGATGCGGTAATTAAGCTTTATTTATTTTAAATTGAAACAACCTAAACACACGGGAAACAACACAATGAGAAACGTTCGCTTAACCAAAGTGGCCGGCGCTTTAGCAATCGCTCTTGGCGTATCAGCAAGTGCATTTGCTGCTGACACTTCATCTGCAATGCGCGGTAAAATCACCACACCAACTGGCGATGCCGCTGCTAACGTTAAAGTTACAGTTATTCACGAACCAACGGGCACAATCAGTACTTTTAAAACGAATGACTCTGGTGCGTTCATTGCAAAAGGTTTACGCGTTGGCGGTCCTTATCGCGTCGTACTAGACTCAGATAAATATACAGATGCTCAATTAGATAATATCTTCCTTGAGCTTGGTGATACTCACCGCATCATTAACCAGCTTCAGCCACTACAACAAGTAGAAAAAATTGAAGTTACAGGTTATAAAATCGTACAACAAGCTGGCGGTTCAAACAGCGTATTTGGCGCTGAAACCATTGAAAATGCACCAAGCTTTAACAACGATATTAAAGATGTGGCTCGTATCAATCCATTAGCAAGCATTAATGGTGATGGCGAACTAACCATTGCTGGTAACAACCCACGTAGTAACAACTTAACCGTTGATGGAATCGGCCAAAACGATGATTTTGGTCTTTCGAAGAAAGGTTACCCTACTCTACAGCCACCTGTAGCATTGGATGCAATCGAGCAGATTTCTGTAGACGCTTCACCTTTCTCTGCTAAAAAAGGTAATTTTGGTGGTGGTACTATCAATGCTGTAACCAAATCAGGTTCTAACGAATATACCTTCACTGGCTTTTATGAGCACAGCTCACCAAGTCTTGGCGGCAAAGTAGAAAATATAGAGCAATTTTTTGATGGTCGCGATCCTGTATTAGATGAAGACGGACACAGAACATACTCATCTAACAAAGTAGAGACTGAAGTAACTGAGAAACGCCTTGGTTTCAGTACCGGTGGTGCGATCATCGAAGATGAATTATTCTACTTCGTTAACTACAATGCTTGGGAAAAAGAAAAATCGTTGGGTTACGGTTTTGCTGGCGCAGAGAAAGAGTTTGTCGCAAGCAAAGAAGACTACGATACGTTTATCAATACGCTTAACAACGTATATGGCCTTGAAGATTCTTTAGGTAGCGACCCTGAAGATAGCAGCGATAGCATTCTTGTTAAATTAAGTTGGAACATCAACGATGCACACCGTGCAGACTTCACGTACCAATGGCAAAACGAAGAAGAAGCGCGAGATTTTCAAGACGGTGTAGCAACCGTACAAATGAACTCAAGCCTTTTCACAATGACAACTAAGTTCAACAACTTTGCAACTAAGATATACTCTGATTGGTCTGATGACTTTACCACTGAGTTTGGTCTAGCGTACAAAGATGTAAGCAACACAAGTGTTACAAACTCAGATTTAGGCGCAATTGAGGTTTACCTTGAAGGCGGCCGTGGCCCTGGTTTCCAATTTGGCGCAACCGAGTTCCGTCACAATAACATTGGTGAAACTGAAACGTTAGAAATGACGTTTGACGCTACTTACCTACTCGGCGAGCACGAACTGGGCTTTGGCGTTCAATATAAAGATTTGCGCCTATATAATCTATTTGCTGAAAACTCTCGCGGTTCTTGGACATTTGCAAGCTTAGAAGACTTTGCAAATAAAAAGCTACATTTAAACCGTGATAACTACCAGTTCACTTATGGTAATGCATATACCAACAATGCCAACGACATGGCTTACGACTCTACGCGTAACCAGTTTGCACTCTATGTTGAAGATAAATTTTATCCAACGGATGATTTAGAAGTAACTGCAGGTCTTCGTTATGAACGTTTATCATCAAGTGATGAAGCTAAACTTAATCAAAACTTCTTAAATACCTATGGCTACACTAACCAAGAAAACCTTGATGGGTTAGATATCATTTTACCGCGTATTGGCTTTAAGTATTATGCCACTGAGTCTTTGACAATTAACGGCGGTATTGGGCGTTTTCAAGGCGGTATTCCAAATGTGTGGTACAACGCATCATTCCAAAATGATGGTATTACCTATGTAACTGCACCACAAAATGCAATTAATGATTACTTTGCAAGTGTTGAGCAAGTAGACATAACGCGTGTACCAGATGAAATCAAAAATTCATTAGTACAAGGTGCTGGTAGCACAAACTACACCGACCCTAACTTTGAGCTTCCTTCAAGTGTTCGTGCACAAGTTGGCTTTGAGTACGAGTTTGATTCAGAGTTACTCGGCGATGGCTTTAAGTGGACGGCAGAGCTTGCCTATCATAAAAAAGAAAACGAAGCTGTATGGCGTAATACGGCTATTAAGCCAGTGGGCACATCAGCAACGGGCCGTACTATTTATGACAGCATTTATGAAGGCGATTTAAAAGATAACTTCGATATCATGATGACTAATGCTGATGAGAATGGACGTTCAATCATCTTCAGCACATCACTTGCCAAAGAGTGGGACAATGGCCTATACGTTTCAACAAGCTATACACATCAAGATGTTGAAGACGTAAACCCAGGTAGCTCATCACGAGCACAAAGTAACTACCAATATGCCACTGTACACAGCCGCAATGTTGATTTAGTTGGCCGTGGTCACTACGAAGTTGAGCATAACTTTAAGATTACCATGAGCTATAAGACTGAGTTCTTCGATGGTTATGCCTCTAAGTTCAATGTATTCTTTGAGCGTCGCTCAGGTCGCCCATTTAGCTACACAATGGGTCAATTTCGTGATAGTGACTTAGGTGATACACGTGACTTTAATAGCTCTACAGCCTACTTAGCGTATATTCCAACCGGTGCTGACGATACTAACGTTAACTGGGCGGAATCAAAGCTATCTTGGGCAGAACTTGAAACCTTATTAAACCGTGCAGGTATCTCTGAGCGTGGCCAGCTGTTAGACCGTAACACAGGCACACAACCTTGGGTAACTACAATGGATGTAAGCTTTAAGCAAGAGATCCCTGGTTTTTATAAAGATCACAAAGGTGAGTTTTACGTAATGGTTGAAAACTTCGCTAATTTACTCAATAGCGATTGGGGTGTAGAGAAAAAGCTTCGTTATTCAGACCAAGCCGTTTACGACTTTGGTGGCCTTGACGATGATGGCAAGCTAATCATCGAACCTCGCTATAATGGTGCTGACGTTCGTAACTACACCGAAGTTACCGATTCTTCAGCGTGGAGAGCTAAAATCGGTATTCGTTATACATTCTAATCTCAATTTAATTGGTGTATAAATTAAAGGGCCAGCATCATGTTGGCCTTTTTGCTCAAATCATAGCTATCGTTATAAGCTCAATGAGTTAGGAAGAATACGTTACAACAAAAGCCTTGAAGAGTAATTAACCAATATTATATGTTTTTCAAGTCTGTAAAATATGGATGCACAAGGAATTGGCTTTTTCTTAATACAAGCGTGACTTTTGAACTTGAACAGTTCGTACACGTATTAAAATAAACCATGCAATAGTGTTTAAGATGAAGCTTATAAGGAATTATGATGAACTATTACGCAAACAAAATTGCATATTTTTCTCTATTATTTTCACTAACATTTATTTTGGCTATTGATTTGACTTTAACGCCATTCATGGGAAGTGGCATAAATTATCAAAGGTCTTCAGAACTATTTTCTATCAGCTTCCCGTTCCTATTTAACTGTGCAGGCGCGATGTGTTTAGCAATGATATTAGCTGGAAGTTTAAAAGCCTCAAACCTAAGTTACAAAAAGTATATAAATAGCTGCTCAATAGTGATTGTGACTTATTCAATTATTACCTCTGTAATTTTTGCATTCGGATTAAGAGGGAAAATTGAAGGTTTTTCACTTGCAAGTTTTTGGCACGAATACTCACCGCTAAGTAGCCTTTACCTGAACTTTTTGCTTGCAATTTTACTCTATTGGATCTTTAAATTAAAAAAATAAAGCACGCAACAATGAAAGGCCAACTCTAATAAATATACATGATAGTGTTGGCTCCTCATTTATTATCTTTCTATCTGCTGCTCTATTTTATCCATTACTCTGCTTAGCAATGCTCGTTCCTCTTTACTCAATTGCGTTAACAACTCTTCTTCCCATGCTAGCGCTTTTGGCGATAACTGCGCATATAACGCTTCACCTTCTTTGGTTAAGCTCAGTTGCTTTGCTCTTTTATCATTTGGGTCTGCGCACAGTTCGATCCAGTTTTTATCCGTTAGCTGTTTAACCGCACGCGACATGGTTGATTTATCTATTTCGGCTAAATCACACAGCCGCTTTGCAGAGCAGCTTTCTTGCTGAGCTAAATGGGCTATCACACGCCACTGTGGCACGGTTAACCCTGCTTCTGCAAAATACACCTCAGAAAATGCACTGCTTACTTTGTTTGCTAGTTTTACTAACCGATAAGGTAAAAATTCATCTATTTTTAATGACATCTCGCTCAACTCTTGGCCACGTTCTCATGCATGCGTAAAAAATTATATACAAAACTAATAGCTAAAGACACTTGATAATACTCTCACATGAGAGTAAATTAACAGCATCTACTAAGGAGCTAAAGAATATGAGCAACGAATTTCAATATCTAACAGGCTTTGGTAACGAGTTTGAAACCGAAGCATTACCGGGTGCTTTACCGATTGGTCAATTTTCACCACAAAAAGTAAAGTACGACCTATACGCTGAGCAATATAATACCACCGCATTTACTGCACCACGTGACGAGAACCGCAGAAACTGGTTTTATCGCATTCGCCCCTCTGTTGTGCAAGGCGATTACCAAGCGATGGACAATGGCTTGTTGCGTACAGCGCCTATTACTGAAGTGCCAACACCACCTACCATGTTACGTTGGAACCCAATTGATATTCCAGCCGAAAAAACTGACTTTGTTGATGGTTTAGTCACTATGGCAGCGAACGGCAGTGCCAATGGTCAAGCAGGTATTGGTATTCACGTATACGTTGCAAATGCTTCTATGGATGGTCGTTACTTCTACAATGCTGATGGTGAGTTGCTATTCGTACCACAACAAGGTGAGCTAGTCCTTCACACTGAGTGCGGTAAGCTTGCCATTCGCCCGGGCGAAATCGCAGTTATCCCTCGTGGTATTAAGTTCTCTGTTGAACTGATTAGTGAGCAAGTGCGTGGCTATATCTGTGAAAATTATGGTAACCCATTAATTTTACCTGAGCGCGGCCCTGTAGGCGCAAATGGTTATACTAACGAGCGTGACTTCCAATACCCTGTTGCGGCATTTGAAGACAAAGAAGGCGATTTTGAGTTAGTAGCTAAATTTAACGGTAATCTATTTTGCTGCGATATTGGCCACTCACCACTTGATGTAGTTGCATGGACAGGTAACAGTGCTCCATACAAGTATGACTTAGCACGTTTTAATGTGATGAATACAGTAAGTTTTGACCACCCAGATCCGTCAATTTTTACCGTTCTGACCTCACCATCAGGCACGCCAGGTGTAGCAAACGTAGACTTTGTTATCTTCCCACCGCGCTGGATGGTAGCTGAGAATACTTTCCGTCCGCCTTATTATCACCGTAATATTATGAGTGAGTTCATGGGCTTAATTGAAGGCGTATACGATGCTAAAGAGCATGGCTTTGTACCGGGTGGCATGAGTTTACACAACTGTATGTCTCCACACGGCCCTGAAGCGGATGTATTCGAGAAAGCGTCCAATGCTGAGCTTGAACCACAACGCTACGAAAACACCTTGGCGTTTATGTTTGAATCTCGCTATGTGATTTCGCCAACTAAGTACGCACTTGAAGGTAAAGAGCGTCAACCAAACTATTTAGATTGCTGGAAAGGTATTAAAAAATACTATAAAGGCGCGTAAGCTGTAAAAACGTAACTTATATAAGGCACTCTATGGGGTGCCTTTTGTCGTGATTAAGGAATAACAAAATGAAATTATATACTTATTTTCGCTCGTCTGCGGCGTACCGTGTGCGTATCGCGCTAAACCTAAAAAATATCTCGCACGAATTAATCGGTGTTAACTTATTAAAGTCTGAACAACAAAGCGAAAGCTACAATAGCAAAAATCCACAAGGGCTATTACCAGCACTTGAAACCGAGCAAGGCGTGTTAGCACAATCTTTGGCTATTTTAGAGTGGTTAGAAGAAACACATACAGACACACCACTTTTACCAAGCGATCCTTGGCAAAAAGCACAGGTACGCAACTTTTGTTATGCCATAGCTTGTGACATTCACCCAATCGATAACCTTCGTGTCTTAAAATATTTAAGTCAAGAATTGAGTGTAGATGATGAGCAAAAAAACACTTGGTATCGCCATTGGGTTATTGAAGGATTTAAAAAACTTGAGCTTATGTTAGGTGATAGTAAGTTTTGTTTTGGTAATACACCGACTCTAGCCGATGCATGTTTAGTGCCCCAAGTATTCAATGCAATTAGATTTAAAGTAGATATGACAGCATATCCAAAAATAGCTGCTATTTATGAACGCTGCAATGAATTAGCGGCATTCAAAGATGCCGCACCAGAAAACCAACCTGACGCACAGTAGAGTTATTGTAAAGCACAATGAACTTGATCTAAATGTGAAATCAAGTCTAATCCCAGATCGGTGAGATACCCACCATCTGGGCTATCAATGATACCTTTATCAAAAAGCCTTTGCGCCGCATCTCGTAAATTTTGCTCCGCACTGCTGTGTATTTTTATGCCTTGATGCATACTCGTTCTTGGAAATTTGGCCAACAAAGTAAGCTCAGCCATCATATCTTGATCAAACGCCATTGCGATCCCCTTATTTTCTTTTAATCTTGTTATAGTTACCGATATAGTGTTTACATAGCGCAATTAAAGCTGCGTTATTTTATAGATTAGCCAACTCTGGGAGTTATGCCATGAAATCACTTGTTTATATATACTTAACTGCTTTATTTTTAACAGCAACTTGCACCTTTGCAGTTGATTCGCATCATGAAAAAGTGACTTTATTAGAAACTCCACAAAGGGTGTGTTGGTATCAAGGTGCACAATACAGCGAGGGCGCACTTATCAAGCAGTTCGATCTGCTTTTTATTTGTAGTCACAAATATGAAAATCAGCCACAAAGCCAATTAGTTTGGCAAAGAGCAAATGAACAAGGACGACCCATCAGGCTAGACCCAGTAAAGACAATCAGGGTAAAATAACGCTTTTGCGTTTGAGTAATTTCATGACACAACAGCCAAACAACCCACTACATGGTGTAAAACTAGAAGACATTATCATAAAGCTAGAGCAAGAACTTGGCTTCCAAGCAATGGGAGAAATAATCAACGTTCGCTGTTTTACACATGATCCCAGTGTTAAATCAAGCTTAAGGTTTCTTCGAAAAACCCCGTGGGCAAGAGAAAAGGTAGAACAGCTTTATCTAGATACATTTCATAGTTTTGTTTGGCCCACTTTAAAAAAGTAGCATAAGCAGCCCATCTATTTATTTGTAAAGCGCGTTGTATGCGTCAATAATTTTTTCTTTTACTTTTGGTGCTAGTTTTTTGTTACATGCAAAGTAAAGCTGCGCACCAAAATTTGATAACGTATATTTTTTTTCTAAAAGAAGTGTCGCACTTTGAGTTTTACTTTTGTGATCAAATTGAACATCGCTTAGGATCACTAAATCAACTAAGCCTTTTCTAGTTGTGAGTAATTCAAAAACTTTATCAAAACTGGAAATCATAATGAGATGTTGGTCTTCCTCAAAACCATGATCATTTAGATATAAGTGACTAAAATTTTGCCTTATTACTGCTGTCTTATACTGTTTAACATCATCTAACTTATTAATTGCATAAGAGCGAGATCTTAGCCCATAAAATGACGTAGTAAAGCGACTGATAGGAAATACCCAGTCAAATAGCGCTTCTCTAGGCTCAGAGCGAGCAATAGAAAAAATACAGCTATTAGAATTACGCTGTACCGCATTGTAAGTTACTGACCATTGATTAATGCTAAAGACATAGTCAATTTCTGCTTTGTCTAAAACAGCTTTAACCTTTTCAACTGCCGAACCAATAAACTTACCATCTTTATTGGTATATTGAAAATCAGGAAACTCCTCTGTCATGATATTAAGCGTATTGGCCTGTGTAGCAACACAAACAAAGCTCAAAACCATAAACCATACTCGCATTCAATAACTACCTGTAACCATGTGAACTAAAAGAAAATATAGCTTATTTGCTATGATTAGCACAGTATTTATACAAAAACGGCAGCGTGATCTCGCTGCCGTTTTATGCGTAATAAGTTACGATTACGCGTTATTCATAGCATCAATTAAAAATGCAGATATCTTTGCACCTTCACGCAACGTTGTTTCTGAGCTTGTCTGCCCGACTAAAGAGCTATCAGTAAACGGCGCTATCTCCATCATATCTGCGCCTGTAATTGGAAATTCCTCACGCAGTGCTCGAAGAATGGTTAGTGCTTCATCTGGTGTCATACCATTGCCCTCAGGTGTGCCAGTTGCAGAAGCAAACTCTTCATCTAACGCATCAATATCAAAGCTCACATAAAGCTCATCGACATTGTCTGTTTTGAGTTGCGCTATTACTTGTTTTACAATCGCATCTGCACCTTGTTCACGAATTTCATGGGCCCAATGTTGCTTAACACCAAACGTTGACTCCCAATGAGATTTATCTTTACCACTTGAACGAATACCAAACTGGATCAGGTGGTGAGGGGCCGGTAAAAACTCCAAGATATGTGTACACCATGAACCAAAACACAAATCAATTCCTAACCGTTCCACAAGCAGGTCAGTGTGGGCATCAAAATGAATAATAGCAGTACGTTTACCTTCATCTCGCTTAGCTTTAAGGTAGGACTTTGTAAGTGGGTAGCTTATAGAGTGATCACCACCAATACCAAAGATGCCTTTATTTGGGTGTTGCTGATAAAAACCATCACACACATCTTCAGTAATAGATAACGGCGATACGTAATAATCGCTGTTACTATTTTGGTAAAGTGCTTTTTGGCAATTACTTATTGTGGCGTCGTTTAAGTATTTATCATGTAACAAATGCGGAATAACACGCACATCACCAAGATCAAAGGCATTTACCTGAGGATGCTGCTCTATCAGCGTAGAGCGCAGGAACAAGGGTCCCCAATTCGCACCTCTTAAAATACCACCACCACAATCTGAACTGATCCCCAAAATAACTGCTTTATGTTCACTTTGCTCAATATCTGTTAAAGACGTTTTCCAAAGCGCATCGACGCCTTCAGTTTGACCATACAATTTGGTTCTCAAGGCGTCTTTTCGTTCTTTTGCTGTATTAACAGTAAATACGCCATCCCCTGGAGGACATAAGCAGTGCTCAAGTTTGTGTATAAATTGTTGTTTTGTAATTGCCATTTAAACCTCCAAAGATAACGACTCTTGCATAATCATGCGCTGACTAAATTTTTTAACCAAAGTAAGAAAGCAATATTTGCACTTGCTATATCAAATCAAGCATTGGCAAACTAAATCGTTCAAGTAAAAATAAGTTATTTAAAAACATAAGGTTATTTAAATAATAACGATTAATACAAATGAGTCGCGCAGTGATAAACATGAACTTTCAGGAGGTATAACATGGTCGTTCATAAAGTCAACCACGACGCTGTTAGAGCATTTTAGCGCCGTGGTTTTATATTCACGACAAATGAATAGTTACAGATTACTCATACTCTCTTGGCTTTTTAGTTTTGATAATTGCAATATACCCATGCCAACTGGCATAACTTAATAAAGGCATAATAATAATAAACCCAGCTGTGCCTGTTAAAAACCCGATTAATACCAGCAGTACAATGAGCATACACCATACCATCATTGCGCTGACGTTTGTTTTAACTGCGTGTATTGAACTTATTACCGCAGTCATAATATCAACTCTTCTCTCCATCATGATCTGTGGTGTAAATGCAGATATGGCAAACACCGCAGCCATGACTATTAGGCCAACTATACTACCCAATGTTAAAAAAGCGGACAGTTGTTCAAAAGTTGGATTTGCTACATTAGGGTAAAGTGCATGAATAAGTGCTGCCAAACGCATCCAAACTATCATAATTACCATCAACAAAATGGCAAAACCCCACTCTCCTGCTGGGTTGCGAAACATCGATTTTAAGCTATGGCGCAGAGTGGGTTTGTGGCCTTTTTCTAACTCCCAAGCAACATCGTACAGTCCCGCCGCAAAAGCAGGTCCTATTAGCGCAAACGCAACAACAGCGGGTAAAATCACTAAATGGGTTCCAGATTGATACACAAACCACATTATAGTGGCAGGAATGATGGTAAAGACTAAACCGTATATTAGGCTTAACATTGGAGCCCTGGCCATATCTTTGAAGGCCAGTGCCAGCCAATGGAAGGCGGCGAAGGTGTCAATTTTGTTACTTTCAAAACAACGTGCAAATTCATTATTTTTATCGATAGGTGGAGATGCTGGCATAATAAGTCCTCTTATATTGCTACACTTTAGGTTTAGAAGATCACAGCAAAAGATGCAAGTAGACAAACAGTTATGAGCCTTAAATCGGACATCTGTCCTGTACTTTAAGGCCAGTAATAACAAACATTACGCTTTAGATAAAAATAAGGTTTACTATGGATAAGGTATTTCATTTAGGGCTAGATAAAAAAGCACTTAACGGTGCAACTCTGGCGATTGTACCGGGCGATCCTGAACGTGCAAAACGCATAGCTCATAAACTAAGCGACCCTATCTGTTTAGCGCAAACTCGTGAGTTTCATGTTTACAGAGCAACACTTAACAATCAATCTGTTGTAATTTGCTCAACTGGCATTGGCGGCCCATCAACCTCAATTGCTGTTGAGGAACTTGCACAATTGGGTGTACGTACATTCTTACGTATTGGTACAACGGGTGCTATTCAGCCTCATATAAACGAAGGTGATGTACTCGTGAGCACCGCATCTGTGCGACTAGATGGTGCCAGCCAACATTTTGCCCCCCTAAGTTACCCTGCTGTTTCAGACTTTCATTGTACTCAAGCTATGGTTAGTGCCTGTTTAGAACTAGATATAGCACACCACGTGGGTATCACAGCCTCTAGTGACACCTTTTATCCGGGGCAAGAGCGATACGATACCTACTCTGGTTATGTCAGCAAAGCGTATCAAGGTAGCTGCGAAGAGTGGCAAAAGCTAAACGTGATGAACTATGAGATGGAATCTGCCACATTATTTACTATGTGCGCATCTTTAGGGCTAAAAGCAGCTTGCGTTGCGGGTGTACTGGTTAATAGAACTAGGCAAGAGATCCCAACAGTTGATCACGACAAGGTTGAGCATGACTCAGTAGCTGTTGTTATTAAAGCTGCTGAACTACTACTTAAATAAACTCGAATTTATGGCCTCTTATTTAGAGGCCATATGATGGTGCTTATAATTAAGCAAGCTTTGCGGTTACATATTTAGGTTTAATATTTGCGTTATAACTTGCCAATACCGCCTCTGTAACAGCTTGTTGATTTTCAAACCCTTCACTTTGTACCAAAGTAACCTCAACCACATTTGCATGCTCTATCGTCAACCCAGCCAATGCAAGCTGACTTAATGCACTTTGCATCGGAGACAAGCTTGGGTTATAAGCTGCATTTTCTGCATAACGACCATAAAATACGCCATGCGTTTGAGTGCATATTTCTACAGCAGCGAAATTCTTTGAATATGGTGCATAAGCATGTTGAAGGTGAGATTGTAACTTGCTGCTTATATCACTAGAGAAGCTTTTTATTGCCACTATATTACTTGCAAGTAATCGTTCAGGGTTGTCTAATTCCTGTGGTCCAAATGAGCTGGGCAGTAACTCAGTTAGCTTAGTATCCAGAGTCGGCAACATAATACTCAACCTCTTTGAAGTTGATAGCTCATTCATAAACTGTCTACAGTAGCCGCAGGGTGCATCAGTTATTGCGATAAAGCTTATTTCTTTAGCCCCATTGAGCCATGCGTTATTGATTGCTGACTGCTCTGCGTGAACGACTAAACTTAATGCTTGATGAGAAAACTCAAGATTAGCGCCCAAATACGCGTTTTGCGTAATTTCATCATAAGCCACTGCGCCGACATTAAAGTGCGAAATTGGCGCTTGAGAGAAGCTAGCTGCAACAGGAAGTAGTGCTTTGAGTAAAGAGTCTAAGCTACAATTTAATTGAGATTGCAACTCACTCAATTGGGCTTTTGAAAAATAACCGCAAGTGCGCTTTGCTTGCTCTTGTAGTTGTTGTAATTGCTGCGGATTAAATACTGCCATCGCTAAAACATTATTGATTAATGGCAGCACAGTTTAAGCAGAATCTATAAATTACACAACCATTGCTTTGCAGATTTAAAATTCTCAAAATTTTCAGCATTGACGTTGTAACGTTTGGCCTTTTGCAAAAATAGGTCATGCATGTAGCCTTCAAAGCCGACCACTCTAGCTACAGTAAAATCCCGTAAACAATGTGCTACTTTTGGCATAAAATCCACAATATCGATAGCAGCAAAACGATGCTCAACGTCACTTAAATCAATTAGAATTTTTGAGCTGTTATGTGCTTTGGCATAATCATTTGCAATTTGATACACATGTACGACATCCTTTGCACTTACGCAACCGCGCAACGTCATCATAATTAGTGATGTCGTATCGTCGTATGTGATACTTGTAGAGAGTGTTGTCATGGGACCTCAAACATAAAAATAACAAACGAAAGCTCATTTCGTCTGCGTGTACAAAACTATCTGGTATAACCAGTCTGTCGATTTTATGTAAATGAGAACCAATGTCAACAATTTTAATCCAAAGCGATGGTGTTTACACACAAAAACCAGTAAAAAGGACTACTTTTTATTGCTTTCTAGGTACATATTGCACCGCCTTTTCGCCGTATATACCTTGGAAGTATTTCTCAATTAAGGTTGCCCCCGGTTCTAACGGGGGCAACTTAATAGTAAGAATCACATCACCCAGTATTGCGCATACCCGCTGCAATCCCTGTCATTGTAATCATTAAAGCATTATCAATATCATTACTTTGTCCAGAGCGTGCCCGATTTAATAATTCAACCTGCAACATATTAAGGGGATCAGTGTAAGGGTTTCGCAAGGCAATTGATTCTTTAATCCATGGTTGAGCTGATAATAGTGTTGAATCAGGAGCAAGTCGCTGTACCAAGTCTCGCGCTTGTGCAAGTTCATTTCTCAGCTGATTACCTAAGGGTTTGAGGCTATCCTCAACAAGTCCTTGCTCATAATGTTCACTCAACCAGCTATCCGCTTTACAGAACACCATTTCTAACATCTCTAAACGCGTTCTAAAAAATGGCCAGTGCTCACTCATGTCTTTTAACGTTTGCTCTGAGTAAGTATCTACGGCAGCTTGTAAGCCCTGTAAAGCACCTAACCATGCAGGTAGCATTAAACGGTTTTGACTCCATGCAAAAATCCAAGGAATTGCTCGAAGACTTTCAACGCCCCCATTGGGGTTGCGCTTAGCAGGGCGAGAGCCTAGGGGCAGTTTTGCTAATTCAACTTCGGGCGTCGCCATTCTAAAGTATGGTACAAATTGTGAATTTTCACGTACGATGCTTCGATAGTGCTCACATGATGCATTACTGATAAGTGCCATTACTTCTTGCCAACTGCTTTGCGGCTGCGGCGGTGGCAGTAAATTACTTTCAATAATCGCGCTGCTATAAATGGCTAAGCTTTGCACTGCAACTTTAGGCAAACCAAACTTAAAACGGATCATTTCACCTTGCTCTGTCACACGCAAACCATTTTTAAGTGACCCTGGTGGTTGCGAGTGCAGCGCTTGGGCAGCAGGTGCCCCACCTCGACCAATTGTACCGCCACGTCCATGGAATAAAATAAGTTCTATTTCCTGTTGCTCACAAATATCGACCAGTTTTTCCATTGCGCTATATTGTGCCCAACCTGCTGCCATCATACCCGCATCTTTGGCAGAATCTGAGTAGCCGATCATAACAAATTGCTTGCGGTTGATGTGCTGTCTATACCAAGATTGTGCAAACAACTCCGTCATAACATGTGCGCTGCGATTAAGATCATCAAGCGTTTCAAACAGTGGTGCGACAGGTAGCTTAAATCTGCAGCCACTTTCTTGAAGTAACAACTCTACAGCCAAAACATCTGACGCATTTTGTGCCATTGAAATAATATAAATACCCAACGCATGTTGATCTTGGTTGGCTATAACCGCAAAGGTATCTAGCACCTCTTGCACATTACTACTTGGCTGCCAGTGTTTTGGAATTAGCGGTCGACGTGAGTTTAGCTCAGCGAGTAAAAATGCTTGTTTATCTTGTTCAGACCAATCGGCATATTTGCCAAGCCCCAAGTAGCCGGTTAACTCGCTAAACACCTCAGTATGGCGCGCTGAGTCTTGACGAATATCTAGCTTACACAAGTTAACACCAAAGCAGTTTAGCCGGCGGATGACATCTATGAGTAAGCCATTGGCAATTACACCCATATTAACTTCGCAAAGGGAGCGGTAAATCAGCTCCAAAGGTGCTTTTAATTGCGCAACATGCGTTATTTTGTCTTGTTTTTTAGAGGGTTCATTTTTGATTTTATGCTCAAGCGCAAATATGGTTTCACTCACTTGCGACTTCAACAATTTTAATAAGTAACGATAAGGTTCACTTTGTGAACCAACTTGTTCCTTAAGCTCAGCACTGGCGCAATGCATTGATAGTTCAGCACTGAGTTTATCTAAATCTCGATAATACAAATCAAGCGCCATCCAACGGCCATGATCCAACACGGTTTGTGTAACTTGTGCTGTTACAAATGGGTTACCGTCTCTATCTCCTCCCATCCAAGAAGTAAACGTAATGGGAGAGAAATCCTCTGGCAGTTTAAGCGCGAGTAACTCTTCACTATAACTATGAAATTGCCTTACAAACTCTGGGACTGCATGCCATAGGCTATTCTCTATCACAGCGAACCCCCACTTAGCTTCATCAAGTGGTGTTGGCCGTTTATCGCGAATGTCATTGGTATGCCAAGCTTGGCAAATTAATTGCTCAATTCTATCTAATAAGTATTCACTCTGGTGATCATCTAACTCATGTAATTCAAGCGCTTTTAAACACTCACTGAGTTCAACATGCTTGCTGATAATAGTACGTCTGGTTACTTCTGTTGGATGCGCAGTTAGTACTAAATCCATTTTTAAATTAGCGATGACTTGGGCTGCCTGATTTAAGTTTATTTGCCCACTACTTACATGTGACTTAAGCGCCGTTAGCGTGCTTTTTAATGCACTTAACGAACCATCCGGTGCTCCTTGTTTTGATATGGTATGAAATTGCTCTGCTACATTTGCTAAATTTAAAAAGTGATTAAAGGCACGTGCTACAGGCAATAACTCTTCGTCTGTTAATCCATGAAGTGTATCGATTAGTAACGCTCTGTCTTGTTCATTACCACTGCGTGATGACTTAGACAGCTTGCGAATTTGTTCTACTTTATCGAGTACTTTTTGACCTTGGGCTTGCTTTATTGTTTTTCCTAACAGCTCACCCAACATGCTAACGTTAGTGCGTAACATTTGATATTGCTCAGTCATAATGCATCCTTTGTCGAAATTTTATACTACTCACTATACCGAGATTAAATCGATTTACGAGCGATCTATTTTTGTCTGTTGACCGTAAACTACTGTATCAAAGTTATTATCAGGCGTGACATGAAAATATTTTATGATAGCCATTGCCCTTTATGTGTGGCAGAAATGAACAAATTAAAGCTTCATGATAAAAACAACCAAATAGCGTTAATCGACTTACATGAAGAAAATTTTAGCTTAAACAACCCAGACATAGATAAAAACCGGGCACTAACAATACTGCACTTTAAAGACTCACAAGGTAAAATTTGGCTAGGCCTTGATGCAACATATCAAGCTTGGAAAACCGTAGGTAAACATCGCTGGCTCAAACTCATTCGTATAGTACCTATTCGCTGGTTGGCTGATGGCTGCTATATGTTATTTGCAAACAATCGTATGGTAGTCTCAAAATTACTAATGCCTAATCAATGCAATAAATCGGGTTGTAAAACAAATGATCGGTAATACAATTATTATCATCGGCGCTGGAGGCTCCATTGCAAATGCATTTTTACGTGAGCAGCAAAAACTCTTTCCAGCGCATAATTTAATTACTATTAGCCGGAATGTGCACGACACAATAGCTGATAACCATCAGCACTTTCAGTGTGACAATTCAGAGCAACAGATACAGACAGTCACTCAATCGCTCAGTACAGTCATTAAGACCGCACAAAGTATTACAGTATTTAATGGTCAGCTGCATAATGAAGCGTTCTCGCCAGAAAAACGCCTTGAAGATATCAATGAGCATTATTTAAGCTGGATACTTAAAGCAAACACTATTACACCTATGTTATGGCTAAAATATATAGGCCAGAGGCTTGGGCCACAGAGTCGCTGTGTTATTACTTTTTTAAGTGCTCGTGTTGCTAGCATTGACGACAACGAACTCGGTGGATGGTACGCATATAGAGCAAGTAAAGCAGCCCTTAATATGGCAGTTAAAACGGCATCGATAGAGTTAGCGAGGCGAGCCAAATACTGCAAGTGCGTATTATTTCACCCTGGCACAACCGATACCAATTTATCAAAACCCTTTCAAAAGAACGTTCCTGAAGGGAAATTATTTACTCCCAACTTTGTTGCACAGCAACTAAGTACGTTAATCACTACTCGAGACATTAACGGGCAAGTTGACTACATTGATTGGCAAGGCAAAACAATCAACTGGTAAAAATCACACAGACTAAAAAGGGTTTACGATGCATTTCGCAACCACTGATATAAATAACCTAGACCAACAAACGCGTGTTCATCTTATTAACTCATTATCGGGTTTTAAAAGTGCCAACTTAATTGGTACCGTTGACGCACAAGGCAAAGAAAATTTATCAATTGTCAGTTCAATCTTTCATTTAGGTGCAAACCCTCCTTTAATTGGCATGATAATGCGCCCTCATAGTGTACCAAGGCATACGCTCGAAAATATATTACAAACAGGCCAGTATACAATTAACCATGTGAACGATGAAATCGTTGAACAAGCACACCAAACATCCGCACGATATGATAAAGACATCTCTGAGTTTTTAGCTGTTGGCTTAAACCCACAGTACAAGCCAAATTCTATCGCTCCTTTTGTAAAAGAGAGCAAATTAAAAATAGCCGTCGAGTTTAAGAGTTCACAAACGATTGAACTGAATCAGACCGAACTAGTTATAGGTCAGATAACAGATATTTACCTTGAAGACGATAGTGCCTATTGCCAAGATGGCTTTTTAGACTTAGAGCGTATCAATACTGTCGCGGTCAGCGGCCTTGACAGGTATCATACAACAACAGCGCTCACACGATTAAGTTATGCAAAGCCTGAAGTTCCAGTACATACCATTGCTGTCACTGTGATGAAAAAATAGACCGGCCTTTAAATAACCAGCTTTGACTTAATTAAAATGTCATACCTAGTTCGCCTAAACTGACCTGATAGTTAACCATCGCTGGATTCTTTTCTTGCACTTAGTTCACTATTAATGGTCCAATACATATCATTAATGCGTAGTGAGCGAACGTTTGCGTATCTGATAGATACTTTATAAAGCGTTTGATCACCATAACTGACATTGTCAAATTATAGGAGGTGTAACATGTGGCATAAAAAAGTAAGAATTGCCCTATGTGTTGGTATGTTGACATGGGCATTACCCAGTAATGCAAGCTTAGAATCAGGTATTGAAGCGGCAAATGCCGGCCAGTTTGAAGTCGCTTTAAAAGAATTTAGATATTTAGCTGATATGGGTTACGGCCCCGGAATATACGAACTAGCTAAAATGTACCAAGGCGGTCATGGGGTGCCTAAAAACTTGCGAAAAGCTGCACAGCTTTTTCAAGATGCCGTAAACACAGGCGTAGCAGATGCTATGTTTTCTTTGGCCGTTATGCATGAACAAGGCCAAGGTGTTAAGCAAGATAAACAAAAGGCTGTTGAGTTGTATACCAGAGCTGCTAAAAAAAACTTGGCAGCAGCACAATTTAATTTGGGTGTCATGTACACAAATGGCGATGGTGTGATCAAAGATTACTACACTGCTATGGATTGGTACGAGAAAGCTGCGGCCAGTAATTATACTTTAGCACAGTTTAATATGGCGCTGATGTATTACCAAGGGCTGGGTGTTACTAAAAATATTGAAAAGTCATACATTTGGAATAGTATTGCAGAATACAACGGCAATCAAGCCGCATCTAAAAGCCGTGCCTTAGACGAAAAACACCTTTCTCCTTCACAAATTGAACGCGCAACTGAAAGGGCCACGGCAATTTACTACAAAATACAAGCTCGTGAGTACATTCCTGAGATAAGACCTCGTACTGCAGTATTTTAACCTTATCACTACACACATATAGCCCTTAAATTTGAGGGCTATTCAATTCATCGCTCTTTTAATAACTGAACTGATTTGACTAGACTGGGCACTTTAATAATGAAAAATAGTCCAATTATTGACGTGTAAAGTAACAAAAAGAAAAGTAAAAAGTTATACGGCTGAGATTATAAAAGAAGCTTCAGCATGATTACCCAAGCAAAACTACAGCATCCTGCACTTTTAAGGGTCACCGATAGAAAAGCTGGCCCCAATTTTTGACTTCACTTTAAGTGGTTATTCCGTTTTTATAGTAACCAAAATTACTGGAACAGATGACGACTAGAAAACGTAGAAACCACTCTCTTGAATTTAAAACTGAAGTGGCATTGGCCGCAGCTAAAGTAGATAAGGCCGCTTCCTTAAAAGAACAACTTTTTAACCAACTTAATCAATAGGCTAGATTGCTTAAACATCATGTGGGTACGCAACTTAGTTTTACCATTGCTGTGTAGAATACTCTTTGCGTGACTAAACGTTATAAAGCCTTCTTTGCCATGATACTGCCCTATACCTGAATGACCTACCCCACCGAACGGTAAATCTTCGACGGTTACCTGCAACACGGTCTCATTAATCGCTAGGGTTCCGGTACGTAATGTCGTACTTACTCTGTCAATTAAGGTCTTATCATTACTGAATAAATAAGTTGCTAACGGCCTTTCATGCAGCTCAATATGTTGAAGTGCCTCGTCAATATTATCAACCACAACAATAGGTAAAATGGGACCAAAAATTTCATTTTGCATTACTTGCATAGAAGCACTTGGGTTTATAACTAGGTGCAAACCCATTCGCTGGTCTGAGTAATCATCTTTCATCAATGGCCATATTGTAGCCCCGTTACTTTTCGCATCCGTTAATGCTTCTAGTAATCGTGAAAACTGTTTTTGATTGATGATACTCGATAACTTTTTATCATTTTCTTGCAGTTTATAAGTTGCTGTATATTGTGCTTTTAATTGTTTAACTAGGGCTTCCGATTGAGCTTTAGTGACTAACACATAGTCAGGCGCCACGCATATTTGGCCACAATTTAGCAACTTGCCAAATAAAATACTCTTTGCCGCATGCGTTAAATCAGCATCGTCTGCGACGAGAACAGGAGATTTCCCACCAAGCTCCAGTGTTACAGGTACTAAATTTTGCGCGGCACTGGCCATTACTTTTTTGCCGACTTCAGTCGCCCCAGTAAAGAACAGATGATCGAACTTCAACTGTGAAAATGCGCTAGCTACGTGGTGATCTCCTTCAACAATCGTACAATGCTCAAGCAAATGAGCAAATACCTTTTTAATCACCTGATTCACTTCAGGGGTAAACTCACTGAGTTTTAGCATGACCTTATTACCTGCTGCAAATGCAGTAGCAACGGGTAACAAGGCAAGTTGTATTGGATAGTTCCAAGGCGCAATTACGCCAACAACCCCTTTTGGAGTGTACTGAACACTCGCTTTAGAGGGCCATAACAGCAGACCTGATGCTCTTTTTTGCGGCTTCATCCACGATTTTAGTTGCGCTTGCATGTAATCTAATGCACTAATGGTAGGTATAATATCCCCAAACACAGAGTCAAACTCGGTTCGACCATTAAAGTCTCTATCAGCTGCAGCAACGAGATCAGCTTGGTGCTCAATCAAAGCATGTTTGAGCGTGTTCAGCAAATCGCGCCGAGAAGATAAATCCATATAAGGATGCTGTGTAAAAGCCAATTGCATCGCCATCAGCTGCTTATTCAGTTCTGAAATTGATTCAACTTGCATAAGTTTAGATATCCTTTTTCGTTATTAGGGCACTCGATAAAGCAACTAGGTAAGAAGCACAATCATATCTTGGCTTCTCAGAAGCCAAATAGCCAACCACCCACAGTCATCGTTAGCATTGTTATCAATAATATCGCAATGATGTTCATAGCAAAACCCGCTTTAATCATATCTTTAATTTTTAGCTCTCCAGAACCAAACACAATGGCGTTAGGTGGCGTTGCCACAGGCATCATAAATGCACAACTGGCAGCTATAGCGGCTGGTATCACCCAAATTAATGGTGTACCTGCCACTTGTTCGGCTATTGGCCCAAGTAAAGGCAAAAAACCAGCTGCTGTAGCGGTGTTGCTGGTAAGCTCAGTCAAAAAGCAAATTAATGCTGCAACAAGCAAGACACCAACCACAATAGGCACTAATGACGCACCAGAGAGTGAATTAGCAATATAATCGGCCAATCCTGAGCCTTTAATTTGAGAGGCTAACGTTAATCCACCGCCAAATAATAGTAGTATTCCCCAAGGTAACTGGTTAGCAGATTGCCAATCCATAATACGCTGATGTGGCTTACCCGATGGTAATACAAATAACAGTATAGATGCAGCGATAGCAATCCCCGTATCGGTAATATCAAGTCCAGACCACAATGCTAAATATGGCCTTAATATCCAACTTACCGCGGCAAACAAAAATACCACAAAGACATTTTTCTCCGCTAAGGACATTTTTCCCAATGAATTAAGCTGATTGGCAAAAAGCGCGGCTAAATCTACTTCACTAGAGGTTGTTTTAACCTTAAACGCAAAGCGCGTTAACCACACCCAACTCAGTATAATCATGAGCATACTAAAAGGCACAGCCAATACCATCCACTGTGCAAAACCAATCTTAATCTGGTGATTTTCCCATAAGTAGGCAGCCATTAAAGCATTTGGTGCAGTGCCTATAATAGTGCCAACCCCTCCAATACTTGCACTATAAGCGATTGCTAAAAGTAACGCTTTGCCATAGTTGTCGCAGTTGCTTTTGTTTTCCTGTAAAACATGGATCACAGAAAGTGCAATCGGCAACATCATCAGCGTCGTTGCTGTGTTGTTAATCCACATAGATAAAAAACCACTTACCAACATCATGGCTAAAATCTGTATGCGCGCATTGTTACCACAGCGCAGCATAGTATGTAATGCAATCCGTTTGTGTAACTGCCACTTTTCCATAGCAATCGAAATCAAAAAGCCGCCAAGAAACAAAAATATCAATGGGTGGGCATATAAGCTTGAAGCAGATTTAATATCATTAATACCCGCTAGTGGTATTGCGAGTAATGGTACTAATGAAGTAACAGGAATAGGAACAACCTCACTAACCCACCAAATCGCAAGCCAAATTGCCAAGCCAGCGGTACGCCATGCTTGCGGGCTTAAGTCAGTCGGCGCTTGTGTTAAACACGTGAGTAAAAATATGCTAGGTGCTAAGAACAGCAAAAAGTGATTTGTATTAGAGTTATTATTTTCTTTCATATAGATAGCCAAAAGACAGTTAATGGCACAAGTTTATTAGAACATTTTGCAAAGAGTATGAAGGAGTGTTTCGCTAACAACAAGGATAAAAGTGAATAAATCGTTAAGTAAAGCCAGAACGACGCAAGTTCCAGCTTTACTTAATTGCTACTTAGTCACTATTGCGCATTAATAGTCAGTGTAACACCACTACTATTACTATAACCTTTAAGGCCAATATACCAAGTGCCTGACTCAGGAGAGTCAAAACTACAAGACTCTACGTTGCCATTTTTATAA
This sequence comes from Pseudoalteromonas sp. SANK 73390, assembly GCF_054966645.1. Taxonomy (NCBI): domain Bacteria; kingdom Pseudomonadati; phylum Pseudomonadota; class Gammaproteobacteria; order Alteromonadales; family Pseudoalteromonadaceae; genus Pseudoalteromonas; species Pseudoalteromonas sp. SANK 73390. The sequence continues at coordinate 176,164 of NZ_ARPN01000035.1, read as the reverse complement.
GGGCGACAATCATGTATTGTGTCTGATACGTCGCTTGCATGCTTCACATACAGGTCGACATCGCCTGTACCACCAGATATCGCCACTGTTAAATTTGCGTATCCGGCATCTAAACCCTGTTCAAAGCGAATCCAATCACCACGACTTACGTTCAAGTTACTTTCTTGGCGGTTAATGGGTGTCGGACCTTGCCCTGCAGTTTGATAACTTCCAGTTAAACTCACACCGCTTATCTGATTCCACGCTTCAACCATCACATGATAAGTACCGACTTGGGCATTTGCGATATCGCAGCGCTCATTACTTGTTGACGTGGTACTTTTACAATCATACATATCGAGAGTAGGCTTAGAGCCAAGTTTAACATACAAATCTGCATCACCTGTTCCACCTGCAGTTGTAAAATTAAGCCCTGAACTATTTACAGGTACTTCTAGCGTGTAAAACAATTGTTGTTTAGGCGTACCTGAAATGCCCGATTTGGCAACGCCATTCTCTAGTTTATTATCTGGTACAGGGTCAATTGTGCCAGCGTCTTTTGCAAGCTCTGCCAAGTAAGTGACGGCCAACTTTGCAAATTTACTAGAATGATTAGCATCAAATTCAGTATCATTGACGGTATGAATTTTTCTATTAACATCAGACATCGCTGATTCAAATGGCATAGATGCCGCATAACCTTGCTGATACCAAGATGCATGATCAGAGCAGCCATACCCACATTGATCATAGCCATAGCTTATCGACGGTAAATAAGTATCAATAAGCTGACCTAAAAATTGGTTTTGCGCGCCATTAGTGTAATCAGTCATCATCACAATATCTTGTGTACTGCCATTTCTTCCCGACATATCAAACTGCACCATACCAACCACGTTTTTATTCTGCGATTTATATGCTTGAGCGATAGCCTTTGAACCTCGAAGTCCGACTTCTTCAGCCGCATAACCCATAATTTGAATGGTACGCTTAGGCTTAAAATCACTGGCTACAACTGCACGCAATGCCTCAGTTAACACAGCAATACCTGATGCATTATCATCTGCTCCAGGGGCCCTTCCTGCACTTGGGTTTGACGAATTGATTGAATCCAAATGACCGCCAATAACAACTATTTCATTCGCTTTTTCACTTCCAGCAATAGTCACTACAACTGATGACTGCGACCAACTATGATTATAATAATCAACGCTAATGTCACTGCGAGACGCGCTTAGCTGCTGCCAGTGGCCTTTTATCCATTGCGCCGCGTCAACGCCTGTTTGCTGCGTATAGTAACGGTTATGAAAAGCACTTAGTGTATTAACCGTATTAGTTAAATTGTTGGCTGAAATGTAACCTAGCAAACTGTTAACTCGCTCAGGGTTATCAATTGTATAAGCAACGAGTTGTGGGCTAATATCTCCCTTTTGCACATCAGCAAGCTGCGCCAAATATTGCTGAGCTTCTTGATAAGAGCTGTGCGCCACAAAGCCACCACAGCGATGGTAATTATCATGCATAAATGCACTCAGCTTCTCCACCATCCCCTCATCAACTTGCATTAGACTGGCATTTTCTTGAGCACTGGTTTGTGTATTTACCGATACTCCGCTCATCATATTTTTTAATTGATAGTGTTTTGCTGCATGAGGGTCAATGGTTACCCAAATTTTTTCATCTGTTGGCACATTCGCCGTCACCACAAAGCTTGCAAGTAAACTTACTCCCACTAAGGGCAATGTTATTGCTATGTTCATGTTGTATTATCCTTTACTGTTGCATAAAAAAGGGAGCAAATGCTCCCTTAAACGCAGATTAATTTGCTTTAATATTAAGCGTTACGCCACTTGCTGCATTGTAGCCACGTAAGTCTATGTGCCAAGTGCCTGCTTGCGGGTTAGCAATCGTGCAAGTTTCGCTATTGCCACTTCTATACGGACGACATTCATAACTGGTCGTAGTTGATGCAGAACCAAAGTTAACATATAAGTCCGCATCCCCCGTTCCACCTGAAATAGTGACATCTAATGAAGAATAACCTGCGGTTAATTCTTGAGTAAAACGCGCCCAGTCATTGCGTGCAACTGAGATATTCGCTTCTGTGCGGTCAACTGGAGTTGGGCCGCCCGTATCAGTAGAAAAACTACCGGTTAACGTCACTGCGGAAATTTGATTCCAAGCTTCTACCATTACAAAGTAAGTGCCAGCTTGCACACTGTTAATCGCGCAGCTTTCAGTTGATGACGAACTAGTGCTTTTACAATCAAATGTTTCAAGTGAGGGTCTTGAACCAAACTGTACATACAGATCTGCGTCTCCCGTGCCACCAGTAGTTGCAAAATTCAAGTTAGTGGCACCGGCAGGAACATTCAGTACAAAGAACTGCTGCACTTTTGCTGCACCTGAGATACCAGAACGAGGCACACCGTTGAAAATTTCTTCATCTGTGATTGGGCCACCACAATTACCACCAGGGCTTGCGCTTGAAGTAACACCAACCGCCGCTAAAGCAGCTTTAACATCATCGGTATCAAAACCAAGATCACATGCTGCATCAATAGCGCCGTTACCCGCTAAATCCCAATTAGTACTTGCTGTCCAATATTCTTGGTTGGCTTTAGCCATAACTAAAAACGCTTTTTTAGTATCCCAGCCCGCAGTCGTAGCTAGGTTATAAAACGCTTTATTAAATACGCCTGAGCTGTGGTGCACATCCATACCAGAGGTATAGTCAGATTGGTGATCGATAGAGCGCCCATCTTGCGTTGGGTTATTCATGTAACGAAGCGCACCTTGAGACTTAAATATATCTTGGCCAACTAACCAATCATTTGAATTTTTCATATAAAATTCAGCTGCCTCACCTGACATATCTGAAAAAGCTTCGTTGAGTCCTCCTGATTTTCCACTGTAAATTAATCCAGAGTTTTGCTCAGTGAAACCATGACTCACTTCATGTGCAGAGACGTCAAGACTTACTAACGGGTAAAATCTATCTTTACCGTCACCAAAAGTCATTGCACTGCCATCCCAAAATGCATTCTCATAGTTATTACTGTAGTGAACACGCATTTTCAACTGGAACGAAAGTGGAGGCGACCCAATCCAATCGTTGTACATGTCAAATACAACATTACCAAAATAGTGTGCATCGTTTAACGGTGAGTAAGCACCATTTATCTCCTTAACTGTATTTTCTGGGCAAGTAAAACTATGTGCTGAAGAACCTGATGTACCATGGTTTAGGTTAATCGTTTTCACATTAGTATTATTCATCGTACATGTGTTACCAGACTGACTCACATTTAGATAGCCAAAATCGGTTCCATAAGCATATCGACCTGTTTTTTGGTTTCCGCCAGGACCTGTCGCTTCAGCATGTTGCAAGTTTTCGTAACCAAATAATAATTCACCAGTATGTGCATCAATAATTTGGTATGGTCGAGATGGATTATCACCGTACACTACATATTGCACTTCATATGCTAGGTAAGCTTTTTTATTCTTACTATTAACCCAAACTACTAACTGTTTAGTTTCATTATGCTTTTCTAGCTTTTCGCCTTTAGCGTTTAACGCCTTCATGCCATGCGTTTGTTCTGCTCTAGCAACCGCCATATCCTCATCTAAAGTGGGTGTCACAGCATACACATCAGCTGCAATATCATACACAGCAGCACCATGAGCAAATTTCAACTGATTATTTTTATCAAATGATAAAATCACCGAGTCACCAATCACTGGTACACCTTTGTACATTTGCTGATAACGACGCGTCACATCACCATTGGGTTGCTTAAATTCTTTAATTAGCACCAGCTCGTTATCTGCACTTAAACCCACAACATCTCGTGGTTTGGCAGAAAGTACCGATACTGCTTGCGAATTAATGGCCGCACTAATCGTGCTATTTTGATTTAAAAACTGCTTATTTGCAGCCGCCGCTGTGCCCATATGTATCACAGCCAATGCTGAAAGTGTGGATAAAGTGATAGTTGATAATTTCACGTTTACGCTCCAATTTATTGTTTATGTTGTATCCGTCAGTAATGCTGACTTTTAATCAGCGGCTATAGTTTCACCGCTAAAAACAGCTTAGTAGAGCGAATATAAAAAACACAGACAAACTTAACAAAAAATAAACACCTTATTGAAATTAAATATACACTTAAAAATCAATTAACTAATATTTCAAACCTTGAATAAATGCAAAAAACCAGCCTAAAAACGTAAAGAGTGAGTTACAATTGTTAACAATTTTAATACATGAAAAAATATTGCATTGCCAAAAAAGTCAGATTAAGTCTAAAAAGACAGGATTGAGGGTCGAATTATGCAGTTTAATAGGCTGGCGTGATTCAAAGTGGCAGAGTATTCATTCTAAATCAGGGGGTAAAATGCTATACTGTAACGTTTTAAGAACAGAAAACGTGTGATTTGAACTGTACTAAAACTAAAAGACATAATAAACCGTTACTATGAAGATTTATTATGTCTAACTATTTAATTTAATGAAGGATCTTCATATTGCTATCATGTGGTTATCCCAATGAAGCGGGTGCTCAACTTCGATTCCCGTTGATGTTAGCAAGCCATGTCCAGTACTTGCAATAAATTCACTCTCCAAAGGGGCAATACCAGCACAATCACTGTTCATTGTAAGCTGTCGCAGTGTTTCGGTATGTCTATTCCAGTAACCAACCACCCCACCTCTTGGCGACGTTACAGCAATAACATTGCCATTTTTATTAACAGCTAAACTTGCTATATACTGTTTAAAAGTCAGCCACTGAGATTCACTTGCTTGTAATGCATTCAATTTGCTTCCTCTTTTATGTGAGAACACAAGAGGCTTTACATAATGTGCGGGGCCTTGATATTGGCATCCAACATAAACAGTATCATCCGAAGCTAAACATAAATGGCGCGTACTCAGCTGATGGTCCGGTGGTTTTACCTGTTCAACTACTTTTCCAGTAAGCATATTGATATAACTCAAATTTGGCTGCATCACATCTAAATTCAACTTTGCTCTCGCCTTGGCTGGGTGTGTATGAATGCCACCATTAGCTACCACCAAAGTATTTTCATGCGCAAGCATCGCGAGCTGATGAGGGCCAATACCTCCACTACTAAACTGTGCTTCAGTGCTAAAGCTACTGGTGTTTCTAACAACAATGATGCCTTCGTGTGCTCGGTATGAATCATCATAACGATTCTCTGTGGTATAAAGCCACTTCCCATCTTTACTCAATGCACCATGACCAAAAAAGTGCTGGCTTTTCGCACTCTTTACTCTATTAATAATTGTCTGAGTATCTAAATCAATCACGTACAGCACACGACCGGGACGACGAGAAAATGCCAGTAATATATTGTTACGAGGCACATAACATAAATCATGTGCCCTTACTTGAATATTAACTTGCCCTAAAATATCACCATGTTGATTAAACCAAGCAACATGGTGATTACCTTGCTTATCAGTGTATGCACTCGCAAAGTGCTGCTTTGATATAACACTGCAACTGGTGAAAAAAGGCGTAATACATACGCTGGCACTAATAGCAAACAACCCCTTACAAAAGTCACGACGAGACAACCTCACAGCGCTCGTTTTAACTAACATTTTCAATCTCCGTCGTTGGTATTGAAACCAGGTTCAAGACCCGTAATTTGTACAAAATCACTGCTCATTAAACTGCGTAAATTCGCAATTGAAGTAGACAGTGCTTCCAACTGAAAACGGCCTTGGTTTGTAGCAATGAGTGTTTTCATTGGTTGGTATTGCATCACATCAATCGCGTCATAGATTGCCTTAAAATGCAGGTCAATTTCTGTTGCTACATCATCTCTTTGACTTACTTTACTTAAGTAGTCAACAAAACCGAATCCTTCAGAGCCTTTATATATTTGTTCAAGAGCAACAATATTTGCATGTATATTTCTTAGTGAAGTTTGACTAAAAGCGCTTTCTACGAGTTCTACTTTACCTGGGGTCTCAAGTGCTAACGGACCATCAATTTTGTTGTCTTTTATTACCTCTAGATATTCAAACCATATCGTCAATAGCTTTTCCAAAGCCTGTTTTTTATCCGTGAACTTACCTGAGCCCGCTTTAAAATTGTCACCATACTCCCCTTGCCAATGAGTGATGCTATTATTTAATAAAGTTTCAATATTCTCGGTAATAGCATTTAAATAATTACATCGTTTATCTAAGTCTTGTGCCTCAAGTAATGGTATTTGAGAATTAAAAACTATGTACTCATAGGCTGGTAAACCTTGCACTTGGTGTTTTAATGATGCAACACCTTGTGAGAAATCAGGTTCTGCATCCAGCAAAGCTATCACATCGCTGGCCAGCTTATCCGCTGAGATTGGCCAAAACTGAATTCTTGAGTAGTGATATGTGTCTGCGATTGGACCTAATTTAATAGTACGTGCCTGTTGCCAAGCCAAACTCGTTTGTTGCCAAATACTTTGTAGTTGGATCAGGCTACTTTGATCGCGTTGCGTATTATTGCAAAAAGCTGCTGTTTGCGCTTTCAAAGCTAAATTTTGCTGTTTTACATTTTGATAAACTGGCAAAATCACCGAATCAACCATAGCCCTAGTAAGCTGCTCATACCCCTGTTCTGGCGTTAACTTTTTCTGTGTCGTTGTTGAAGCGCCCTCAGTATTATTATTCTGTTCTTGCTGCTCTTTATTGATCTGTGGTGTATCGGAACCACCTCCACAGCCACTTAATGACACGGTCGTCATCAAAACTAAAAAAAACGTCCAGAAAACAGCTTTATTATCTTTTTGTGCCATTATATATCCCACTTAAGCTTATATTTGTTTTAAAAAATAAATTAGGTCGCTGCGCTGTGTTGCGCTCAAATTCATAAAGCTTTGTTGAGACATTTTTGCCTCACCACCATGCCAAAGAATCGCCTCTTCAAGAGTTCTCGCCCTGCCGTCATGCAAAAATGCTTGAAATCCTTGTACACGCTTTTGTAGGCCAATCCCCCATAACGGCGGTGTTCGCCACTGTTTGCCTTGCGCTAAGTTTTCTATGCCTTTATCAGCTAGTTGTGCGCCCATATCGTGTAGAGCTAAATCTGAATAGGGGTAAATTGACTGAGACTGCAAAGCCACTATTGGATAATCAGACCTGGTAATATATTTAGGGGTATGACAGGTGTCACAACGCAGCTGATAAAATAACGCTCTGCCATTTTGTGCGCGTTCACTTAATAAATCTCGTGCTTTAGGCACCGCTAAGATTTGATTCATATATACAGTTAAATCGTGTAACTTTTTAGGTATGTCTAACGTACCTTCAGGGTCAATCTCTGCCGCATTTCGACACATTAATTGAGCATCTGTACATACTTCTTCACTAAAAACTGGGTTGGTGATCCCAATGTCATTTAAAAATGCGCCTGCAACTTGTTGCTCTAATGTGGCATGCAATCCTTTGAAACCAAACCGGCCAATTTGTATTTGTCCCGTTAGTGCATTTGTTACAAAATTGTATTTTGTAGTAATGCCATCCGCATCTTGGTCATCCATATCTTGCTGGGCAAGTAAATCTTGCTCAGCAATTGCATCTAGTAACCCCATCCCATAAATAGCCGGTGTATAACGTGCAGATAACACCGTATTCGTTTCTATTTGGCCATATCCTAATTGTTCCAGCTCATAATGAGGTTTTCTTAAACTAAAAGAAATACCGTCTGGGTACTTACCTGATAATGCCTCATAATGTACTCTGACTTTACCTTCGCCCGCTATGGCCTTTGCTATTTTATGATGCGATACACGCACTGCATTAGGCTGCAATTGACTACCATAATTTTTATCACTGCCATAAGATTCGCTTTTTAACAAGCGAAATAATAACGCGGGGGCAGCAAACTCACCGCTTTTATTCAATCGACCACGGCCCCCATCGTTATGACAAGTTTTACAAGAACGCGCATTAAAAAGAGGCCCTAAGCCATCTCTATCAGTTGTAATGGCAGGCGAAGCAACCCAAGGGTCTCGAAAAAACGAAAAACCATCCCAAAAGTCCAACTGCTCCATGGTAGGCACATTGCCAGCTGGATGAATAAAGGTCCTTTTAGCAATACGTCTGGCCGTAGCCTGCCCTCCGGGCAGTAGCTCTTGTTTTGAAAAGACAGGCACTTTGCGCTGAGGTAACTCTGTAATGACATTTTGTGTTGTAGCGGCAGTATTTAATAGTACCGCTGATAGCAAACTTAAAGTTAACATTATAGCGACCCTAAGAATGCCAATAATGCAGTGCGTTGTGTTTTATCCATATTGATAAAAGCTTGCTGCGAAGCTTTAGCTTCACCATCATGCCAAAGAATGGCTTCTTGTATACTCCTAGCCCTACCATCGTGCAAAAAAGTTGCCTTTGGGTTTACTGTTTGAACTAAACCTAAGCCCCACAAAGGCGGCGTTTTCCATTCACTTGCCGTTGCTTCTCCCTCTGGGCGGCCATCTGCTAAGCCTTCACAACGCTGTACATAAATGCACTGCTCACCTTCATTGCACGATTGCCCATCAATCAATTCTTTACTCACCACACATGACCCGCCCATATCGTGCAAAAGCAAGTCAGTATAGGGATAAATGACCTGTTGCTCTAAAGCTATAATGTTTGTACGGGCATCTGAGAGAGACACTAAATCAACATCACCCAACACACTACCCGGAGCTTGTGCAGTTTTATAACGAGGAACATGGCAGCTATGACAATTAGCTGCATAGAACTGTGCACGGCCGGCCAGTATTTCTTCTTGCCATAACTGAGTACTTACATCAAAGCCACGACGTTTCGGGACTGCCAAAGTTCGGTTATAAAACTCAACTTGTGCCAAATCTACATCATTTAGGTCAACACCATTATGATGTTTGTTGTTTTCTCGTTCAGCTTGAACAAGGCACGCTATTTGTGCATCTGTGCACGGCTCTGCTGAGTTTATCGAGTTCGTTACCCCCATATCTCCACGATATGCCCCTGCAATTTGCTGTAATACCGAGCCCGTTACCGCTTTTTGTCCAAATCTTGCAATTTGTTTTTCGCCTGAAACAGGATGTGATGTATAAGCTGGACGTCCTGAAATCCCATCATTATTGTTATCAGTAGGGTCTGCGTAGGCTAAAAGATGCTGTTGTGGAATACTTTCAAGTAAACCCGAACCATAAACATGTGGCGTTACACGTGCCGAAAACTGCACATCATCAATAAAATCTCCATAAGCCAAGTCTTTAATTTTATATATTGGCTTACGTAGTTCATAAGTTTCACCATCAGAAAAAGCACCTGTAACGCGCTCATATTCAACCCAAGTATACGCCTCACCGTAAGCCAAGCCCTCATCTAACGCACCACGATACTTAGCAATTACACCACCATATGTACCTTCTAATGTGCCAAATACTTGCAGTTGCTCACCATAAGTCGGTTCAACATTACCTAAGCTATCGCCAATACGCAAAAACATACTACTCATCGCTTCATCAGCGGTGCTTGGCACTTGTCCTCGACCATCTTTAATATGGCAACCTTGGCAACTAGTGTTGTTAAACAGCGGCCCTTGTCCATCATGGTTACTTCTAAAGGTATGATCACCCGCTTTAAAAACCGCATCAAGTTGAGGCTCATCGACAATGGCTTCAATCGCTTGGCTATAAGCATTTTGGTCAACCATATTTGTTGTCCCAAGTCCGGCACTCAGGTGCTCGGATGAGTCAGGTTGATTGATTAATAACGGTGCTAACCCATCATTGATGGTAATGTTAAAAGCATGATTATTGGTTGCTACTTGTTCACTCTCATTGCTGTTGTCTTTTTTATCATTACTCTCGCTGTTTGAGTCTCCACCACCACAAGCATTTAAGCTTATAATCACAATCAGCATAAATAATTTTTTCAATGTATATGTCACTTCAGTGCCCCTGCATCTGTGCAAATGTAATTTGCATCAGAAACTGAAATAGCTGGCATTGCGCCAGCCGTATTGTTCAATAAGGTTGGTTAAATATTTTCTTCTGTATCTTGTTTAAGATCTTCAGCTGACACATCTAATGCATCAATGGCTTGTTGGATAAGGTCCGTTTGTTCACCTAGAGCAGAAATAGCCGCATAGATATATTCTTTATGCTCAGCTTTTTGAATTTGCACATCAAACGACATCCCTGATTTAGCTGTTTCATCAATAATTAGAACTTTGGCCATAGTGCTGTCAAGCGCCGCCTTTAGTTTTACTGCAAGTTCTTCATGACCTTTAGTGATCAATAAGTTATGAATGCTAGCACCACTTTGCTCTAACCCATTTACGCGTGTATAAAGGCCAAGGTAAGTATTTCGAATACCCTTTGCATTTAACCAAATATCTCTGTGTGTATTATCGGAAAAACATGAGTGCTCATCTTCTTGGCTATCGGTACGCACAGCGATACTCATTCGCTCTCCTGCCAGCTCACCAAAGCTTAAACGGCCCATGCTTTCTAACATCGCGCCAAGATTTGCTGCTGCGTTTTCAGCTTTTACGTATTCTTGGTAATGGAACCCCGTGTCAGGCCGCCATGCATCAACTACAGCTTGTAAATCTTTTACCAATAATTGTGTAACAGCCTTGAGATAAACACCACGGCGCTCACATATTTCATTAAATGAGCCCTGCTCACCTGATGTACAAGTGCGACCATTTGCCTCATCACTTGGTAAGTTTGTGCTGGTGTAGTAATCAGTGATTGGTCGATGACCTGCAGTATAATCTCGTTGTGCTGTGTAAGTTAGGTCAGCATTAAGATCTTGGCCCCATAGTAAAAACTCAATTGCGTGATAACCCGAGGTGACATTCGCTTCTTCACCATCTAGTTCAAACTTTTCACGAATTAACTCGGCAGTGATCTGAGGGAAACTGACACTATCTAAAATAATATTACCACCAGCTTGATACACTTGGCCATTACCTCGTGACTGATTGCCGTCCATATCTTGTGTATAATCAATGAGTGCTTCAGCTAATGGCCACGCATTAATCGCACCTTCAGGACCTTGTCCATCCTCTAATGTCCAATTTCCTTGCTCATTTTTTGTTAACGCATCAATTGGCCCTTCACGAAAGCGAAATACTTCACTTTGTCCGTAAGGTTCACGCGCACTCAACCATGCTTGCTTAGCAGCCATAAAATTATTTTCGCTTGGACTGGCAACAAATTTATCAACGGCTTCTTGTAGTGATTGTGCACTGTGTAAAGCATCTGTATATACTGCAAATGCGTAGTCAGCATTCGCTGAAACCACACTTTCAATGGTTGCTGTTGGATGTACCACAGTTGTTTTGTCTGTCTGAACATTACCTTGATTTTGACCTGTATCAACAGGCGCAGCGACCTTTTTGTCATCACTACCACAGGCAGCTAAAACGCCAATACATACGAGCGAGAGTGCAATATTTTTAATGTTTTTCACAGTAATCCCAATTTTTGTAAGGTTATTATAGCGGGCGAATGTTAACGAATAATAAAGATGCATTCAATAACTATTTTCATTTAGATTAACAAACCTTAAAAAGGAACTTGCTAGTTGGGAGTTTTTATCTCTGATGGTTATAAATTGATTTCACAGATAACAAACTGATTAATATCAGCTCTTCTGTCAAACTTTAGGTCTATTAGTATTCGCAGGTGTTACTTCTTAACGGTGGATGAAATAATGAAATAGATTAATTTGAATAAAATCAGCTTTATATGGCTAAACGTTAAGCAATCAAAATTTTTGTACATAGTGTAATTTGATGCTTCTACCAGCACCTGCTATTTTTCCATCATCTATCCTAGGCTCAAATGTAACATATTGTTTATTAAAAATATTACTTGCTTTAAGCGTAATTGATTTTCCCTCATCAAAGCGCCACGATACCGAGCCACCAACAAGATAATAGGCGGTTTGATCTACACTTTCTAGCACGCCTGGTTCCGGTGTTTGTACAAATACGCTATCTCTCCATATGGCGTTCACACTCAATCGCAATGAACCTGCATTATGAGTAACTGATGTGGTTGCAAAACGCTTAAAACTTGGGTTAAAAGGCTCATCCATTAGGTGGGTATAGCCAAATTCTAACCAAGTAGCGTCCGTTGCATTAAACTTGCCATTTAATTCATATCCTTGCATATTCGTATTAAATATATTCTCAAATGTAAAACGCCTTTGCTCGATGGGTAATGAGCCTGATTGAATAGGAACCAAGTTTATGAAATCCTTGAGTTGATTATCAAATAGTACAAAATCAAACTCCCAATTTGTATATTTGTTATGCCACACAATCTCTGTGGTTTTAACATATTCTGACGTCAGGTCAGGGTTACCCACGGTCACATCATCATTTGAGTTCAATTCGTTGCTTACCGGCGTGCGAAATGATTCACCATACTGAAGTTTAAGAGTATGGTGCTCTGATAGGGCGTAAGTAGCCGCCACTCTTGGAGAAAGTTTACTGTCTATGCCTTTGACTTCATCGTATCTAGCACCAAAAAACAACGTGGCCTGCTCAGTCAGCGCATATTTTACCTGTCCGTATATTGCAGTTGAGTCGAATGATTGTAATAAGTTATTAAAGGGGATATGCGGTTTTACAGTAATTACGCCATCTTGATAAAATTCATTACCCAAATATACGTCACCACGGGTGAAATCATAATAACTGCTATTAATTCCCGCTTCAGATTGTTCCTCTTCAGAATACTCAACACCAAAGTTAATTGCAGTTGAGACACTTACGCGATAAGCAGCATCAACATTAATTGAGAAATCAATTGATTGCCATGCGGGCCCAACAAAAAAGTCATGCTCAAGCCCCAACTGCTGGGCTGTGGCAATTAAACCGGCAGAATAAATATCATGTTTGATGTATTTTAGCGTTGAACGGACATCCCATTTGTCACTATTCAACCAATCATATCCAAGCGAAAAAGCGATATTCTCACTTTTGTGCTTGTTTTCATCTGACCAACCCGCCAAGTTCACAAAACCATTAAGTTGCGTTTGGTTGTGCCACATTGATAGCTCAAAATCATGCCATTGTGCACCAAACTCGACATAGTAACTAGCAAGCGGGTCTCTCACGCCCTGTTCATAACGATGCCCCTGCTGTCCTTGCCAAGATGCATTTGCATATACAGCCAGTACATTAGAAAGTGATTTGCTAAGACTGAATGCCGCTTGTGTATACCCTTGCTCTCCAATGCCCGCACTCATTTGGTTTCGATTTTTAAAGGTAATGATGTTCATCACACCTAAAAATGCATTACTGCCATAAAGTGCTGATCCGGGCCCACGGATAAATTCAACTTTTTTAATAGTGTCTACTGAAATGTGTGGCATATATACCGACGCTTTGCCAAATGACGACTCGTTCAATCGATGTCCATTGAGCATAACAAGTACATTACCACTATCTAAAAACACACCACGGGTATGCTCTTTAGGCACAGCCCCAACCCAATCACCGCGAGTTGATTGAAACCCAGGCACATAGTTCATCAAATCATAAACATTGGTAACGCCTAACAAAGACATGTGTTGATGGGTAAACACCGTAATGCTTGAGGGGACACTGGCGCGCGTTTCATCGGTTTTTGTGGCTAAGCTGATATTAACATCTAACAGCTCTTCAAAAGACAACGCAAATATATCAGGATCTTCATTAGCCTGGCAAATAGAGGCTATAAACCAAGTAGCAAGCAGAGAAATTTGTTTTTTATATGTATTCATAGTTCAGCCTAGCTACGTGCACTGACTGAAACAAAGGTAAAAATATGGCAACAGCACAGCGACTTTCACATTATATTAATAATACAAATGATCAGCTGCCGTGCAAGCTTTTACATGTAATTTATTGAAATTTATGTAGCAACAGTACTTTGCTTTGCCTTAAAGTACTTAACCAAGCCTATTATTGAGGCGACGATCCAAAATAATTCAATAACAAAACTTGCCAAGTTAAAATTGTAACATAAGCTGATTAGCAGTAAGATTGCGCCTGTGAGGTTCATCACGTTATAAGTTAAGCTCTCTGGTGCAGCTTTTCCTAGTTGAAGCATAAAAAATGCGCCAACTACCAAAGCAGTACCACTCATACCTATTACATCAAACAGTATATCAATCATGTTTTTGTCCATCAAAAATGCCAGAATTAGCTAGCTATAACTCACCCAAACACACTGGCCCTTTCCATGGGTAGGGTGACTTTCAATCGTTGAAACAGCATAAACGGCGAGAATCATAGCAGCTGTATTACCCTGTAACAGGATAATTGTCCGCTACTACTTAAACCTAACTTTGCCGCCAATAAATTTTATAGCAGGTGTACCACGTATTATCGTAGCGCGTGCAAATACCTGCTCGCAAGATGGACAGTGATTGTTGTCTTGTGTGTGGTTTTTTGTAATACGTTCTAAAAAGCATTTTACCAGCGCGCCCTTACCACCTTTACGATATTTAAATAACGCACAAGTACAATTAGCACAATAGATATCAACAGTACGGACTGGCCCTTTTTTATTTGGTTTTGCCATCATCCACTACCCCGTTATGCTCAAAATAAAAGCCATTAAAATAAACTGGCAAGTGTGATAGCCTCCATTAATAAAAAATAGTTTTAACGGTCGTTGTTCAAAGATATAGCTAATACCTAGCGCTGTTGAAACAAGTCCGCCACCCACAAATGAACCCATAGCTATCGAGTCAATTAACAGGGGGTCTTTACCCAATAACACAGCCATAAAAAAAGCAGCCACAAGCGCTAACATTAGCGCACCACCGTAAATAAGCTTAGGATCACTTTGCTGCAAGTCTACCTCTGTCAAACCACAACACTCCATCCATACATGGCCAAATAACCATGGCGAATACCACAACCCCCCAAGCATAAAAGATGAAAGCGCAGCTAATAATACGGCCCAATAGTTCAAATCAAAAATCGACATTCAAATATCTTTAGTGCTATTTTTATTTAAATTTAGGCAATAGTTACTTGATGATCAAACTTTCCTTCTTACTCATAAGAAGTGATTAGATTTACTAAGCTCAACTTAAAATACACAACACCCAGATATAAAAGCCCGCTTAACGTATGAGAAATAGCATGACTTTATTTATGAACTGGACGTTTTTGTAGCTTACGTTGAAGTGTTCGTCGATGCATATTCAATTGCCGTGCGGTTTGCGACACATTACCATCATTTGCCTTAAGCACTTGCTGTATATGCTCCCACTCAAGCCGCTCTGCTGACATCGTATCAATATCAGATAAATGCTCACAAGAGAGACTATGACCCAATAATGTTTGCACAATTAATGCTGTATCGGCAGGCTTTGACAAGTAATCATCAGCCCCTAATTTAACCGCTTCAACCGCTGTGGCAATACTCGAAAAGCCAGTTAGTAATACTATACGGCACAAAGGAGACAGTTGACGTATTTGACTAATAAAGTTAAGCCCAGATACGCCATTCAAGTTCATATCTAATAACACATAGTCTGGTTGGTTGGCCAAGCATTGAGCGACCACATCTCGAATATCATTTACTATCACAGGCTCAAAGCCATGTTTTTGCAATCGCCTAGCGAGTGCGTTAGAAAAAGCAATATCATCTTCAACAATGAGTAATTTCATAATCATAACTTCGTTTGCGTTAACGGCAATACAACGCGTGTTGTAGCGCCCTGCGACGGGTTGTTCTCAATAGTCATTTTGCCTTCCAAACGCTCCAATGTAGCGTTTGATAGCACCAGCGCCATACCTAAACCATGTTCACTTGGCACCATATCATGGCCCAATTTAGCCAGCTTATGAGGCTCAATACCCAGTCCTTGGTCAACAATAGAAAGGTGCCATTGACGGTTTTTACTGAAGCTATATATACCTATTTCATGCTTGTTTGCCAATTCATTAGCTCTGGCAGCGTTAGCAACAATATTTAATAACGCTGGAATTAACATCGGATCCGTTAGCACAAAGTCGGCCTCATTATCTGCATCAACTACAACCAACTGAGCACTATATTGCATTGTTACAAGCGCGCTTAATTCAGACAGTACATCACCTATTGCAATCGCTTTTTGCGAAGGGCTCTGTTTTAAATACTCTGTTTGCGTGCGAAATCCATCAAGTTGTTTTTTACATTGGCTTAATACATCACCAATATCATGCCAAGCAGGATATTCAGGATACGCTTCTTCTACTTCTTCTAGTAGCAATGTAAGTGTAGCAATAGGCGTTGCAAGTTGATGTGTGGCTTGAGCCGCCGCGGCACCAAGCGCCAATAGCTGCTCGTTTTTAAGTTGTGTTTCTCTTATTTGCGCCAATTTTTTCTCTCGTTGCTGTAACTGTTTTGCAAGTGCCATAACAACAAAAACAATGACTAATACACTAAATACAAAGTTAATTAACATACCAAAAAAGTGCTGAGTCATATCCATATGATGAATATGATCACTCGGCACATGCCAAAACAAATAGCCATAACTTGTTATTGCACTTAATGCTATAACCAAAACAAAATGTCTAGGTATCGTTACTGCACCAACCACTATCGGAAGCAATAGTAGTGATACAAACGCATTGCTTGCCCCACCAGACAGAGATAGTAATATGGTTAAAAATATAATATCGGCAAGTAACTGTAACAACATTCCCATAGGTGCCGCTTCATGAGTGTGTCGATATACATAAACACTGGCTAGTTGAA
Organism: Pseudoalteromonas sp. SANK 73390; assembly: GCF_054966645.1. Lineage (NCBI taxonomy): Bacteria > Pseudomonadati > Pseudomonadota > Gammaproteobacteria > Alteromonadales > Pseudoalteromonadaceae > Pseudoalteromonas > Pseudoalteromonas sp. SANK 73390. Next base: position 159,421 of record NZ_ARPN01000035.1, on the reverse strand, counting down.
ATACCGACTCCAACGCAATAACAAATAGCAAGGGCAAAAGATTTACATCTTTATAAAAAAATAACGAGCCAGCAAGTACCATAAGCAGTTGCACTATTATTGCTATCGTTCTCAATAACAGTAAACGGCCAATAGCAGAATTAGGAGAAAAGGCTATCATAGCAACCGAGTTTTATTTCAAAGCGCTCAATCTAATGATTTAATATCAAATGACAAGTCAAATTTTAAATTTAGCTGATTTAGATCACTCATCCAAATGCAATTTAAACTCTGCACATGGTGTGCCTTGATGAAATACCAAACGCCATTTCCCATACTCCAAACGCCACAAAGACATACGAATAGAGTAATTAAGTTGGTATTTTACATTGCGACGATAAGCGGCATGATAGCTAAGTTGGGCAAGTTGCGCCGTGAGCATACGACCTTGAAATGCCTGATTATAAAACTGCGGTACTTTTTCATCTGGCAAGCGTGATAAAACATATTGTTTATTAAAAATCAGGCCATTGGCTGATATCTCATAAAAATCATTACTCAGCAGTTGTTCCAACATGTCATTGGACTGTCGTACACTGGGTTCAAGTAATTGACGCTCTTGCTCTATAAGTAGCTCGAGTAAATCAGATTTAATTTTATCGCTCATAACACCTTATAGATCAATCTGCAACTTAGGTATGAGTCTAGCCTAAACTTAGATGTGTTGCTCACAGAGTTCAACTGAAGGCTTACACTTATTTGTCATTCTTAACTTCCATAAACTACTACGCTAAATTATTCATTTAGCGTTTTAAATGCCTGTGGTATGAAAAAGTTCATATCACAAAGAACATCGCGCCCTAATGCCTAATGGTAATATCAACTGGTGATCAAACCCAATATTTGTTATAAATGCCACTATCGGCCAATGGCCAGACAAGATTAAGAGACCCGCATGATTTACGCAAAAATTACTGGTTGGGGGAAATGCATTCCACCCGCTGAAATTACTAATGACGAATTAAGCCAAATAGTCGAAACAAACGACGAGTGGATAAGCACCAGAACAGGTATTAGATCTCGCCGTGTGAGCCATGTTACGACCGCTCAATTGGCAACGGTTGCAAGTCAACATGCACTGGCTTGTGCAGGGTTAACTGGCAAAGATATTGACTTAGTACTTTTGGCCACTTGTAGCCCTTCAACCATGGTTGCCAATACAGCCTCGTTAGTACAAAAAAATATTGGTGCCACAGGTGCTGCGGCTTGTGATACTAATGCGGCTTGCTCTGGGTTTTTGTATGCCCTGCAAAATGCTACAGCACAAATTCAAGCTGGTATGATCAAACGAGCGGTTGTTGTTGCTGCTGAGCGCATGACTTGGTATGTCAACTGGGCAAAAAGAGACAGCGCTGTATTATTTGGTGATGGTGCTGGAGCTGTTATTTTAGAAGCGAGTGCCGAGCCATGCGGTTTACTTGGTACAAAAACAGGCTGCGACAGTGGCGATAGAGATATTTTACACATAGCCAATTACGGCACCGATATGGACAAGTACCAGCCAAGCGGGCCGTCTGATTTATTATTTGAAGGTCGAGAAATATTTAAACGTGCTGTCAAAGGCATGAGCGAAGCTTGTGATGATGTGCTTTCACAAGCTAACTTACAACTAAATGACATTGATGTCTTAGTGCCTCACCAAGCAAACTTACGCATCATTCAAGCCATACAGCAACGGCTAGATATCAGCGATGATAAAGTAATGGTAAACATTGATAAATATGGTAATACATCTGCTGCAACCATCGCTATTGCGCTGTGCGAAGCAGTAGAGAATGGCCTAGTCAAACCACATAGTAACATTATGTCAGCAGCATTTGGTGCTGGGTTAACATGGGCTGCAAGCTACATAAAATGGGGAGAAAGAGTCACCCCCATTGCACTAAGTGATGCAGCACTACCTCCTTGCACTCAAAGCGGTTTGGAGCTCATCGCACCTGCCGTTAAAGCCTGCCAATAGAGCTATAATATTCCCCTCTTGATTTCACACTTTTATTTAAGTGGGGAAAATCTTTACAAACCAAAAGCTTAAAAATAATGCATAAAAACAGGCTATATGAACGCCTGTTTTTCTTTTTAAAAGTTATTTAACGTAACGACTCAGCAAATAGTCAAACGAGGCTCTTAAACCAAGCCCTTCGCCACCAGCTGGGCGTCCCGGTAATGAACGAGTATTCCAAGCCATTACATCAAAATGCACCCAAGGTGTTTGCTCTGGCTCTATAAACTCTTTTAAGTAAAGCGCTGCCGTAATAGCACCACCGTAAGGGGTAGCACCACTATTTGCCATATCTGCCACATCACTTTTAAATAAGTCTTTATACTGTCCAAATAATGGTAGTTGCCAAACAGGATCTTGTGCATTGACTCCATGCTCAATCAAGCCAGCAGCCACTGAGGTATCCGTACTAAAAAAGCCGGGTAACTCAGTGCCCAACGCAACACGACAAGCCCCAGTGAGCGTGGCAAAGTCGACTAACAAATCTGGAGACTCACTTTGCGCTTCAGCTAACGCATCACACAGTACTAAGCGGCCTTCAGCATCGGTATTATCTATTTCAACAGTGATGCCTTTGCGTGTTTTAATTACATCTCCAGGTCTAAATGCATTACGTGAAACCGCATTTTCAACTGCAGGCACTAATACTCTTAAACGTACTGGTAATTTGGCAGCCATTATCATTTGCGCCAAACCAATAACGTGTGCAGCACCGCCCATGTCTTTTTTCATATTGCGCATACCTGATGCAGGCTTTAAGTCAAGCCCTCCAGAGTCAAAGCATACACCTTTACCCACTAATGTAAGCTTAGGGTGGGTTTCATCACCCCAAGTCAAGTCAAGTAGACGTGGTTTATTGTCGCTCGCTCTACCAACCATATGAATAGTTGGATAATTTTGTTCCAATAGTTCATCGCCTATGATTTGGCTAAATACACCATCAAAACGTTCACTTAATTCAATCATTGCCTCAGCCAAATGCTGTGGCATCATATCTGCGGCAGGCGTGTTAACTAAATCTCTTACTAAATAAATAGCTTCTGCACTTTGCATGACACGCTTAAATATATCCTGATCGGCAACTGCTAACTGAGCCTCAACCTTTGGTAGCGATTTATAAACCGAAAATTGATAGGCACCAAGCACAAAACTCAACGCTTGCTGCTCAACAAAAGCATCACTGCCTTGTATCTGATAAATACCTTTTGGCAATTGCTTGGCGAGATCCCCTGCTAACCACATCGAATCAAATGACTCTACGACGCTTACCACCGCAGCCAAATTTGTACTTTGCGTTTGAGGAATAAAAAAATGCTTGGTATTGGTTGTTTTAAGTGCCCCAACTATAGATTGTATTAAAGATGATTGGGTCGTTAACCAATCATCCAACTGAGATTTCAAAATAAAGTGAATGGGTATGCCTGTATCGGCTTGAACAAGTAATCCGCGCATCATAATCTGTCTCTTACTTTAAAAGTTAATTTAAGAATAACAAGTTACGAGGCGTAAATCACTTATTTGCGAGAAGCTTTATTACTGGAAGAAAATGAACTTGGCAGAACATCCACACCGACCCACTGGCCCAGTTTTACAATTAATGGAATAGTGATTGGCGCAAATGGCAATAACGCAAATACCCCTAACCCTAATCCTTTAAGCAAGTCAACAAACTGCTTATTTGCAACCACTAGTTCACTTTTTTGTGCTTTACCCGAGCTATACCTTTTATAAATATCAAGCATCTCCTTGGTTTCTTGCTTCTCCTGCGACAATGCTAATTTAAGCGCAATCATTGCACGACGCAAGCGTATTTGTTGCCTACGCTTTGATATTTTGGCCACCCTCATAGGTGCTTTATGTATAACTTTAATCAGCTTCATGCAACGCCGTTGTTGATTTAAATCATCCCAGAGTTTAGCAAATTTTCTTTTAATGGTACTATGTGATTTTAGTCTTAATTTTTTACACACATGTCTAATTCAACGAAAAACCCACCTTGCGAACCAAAAAAACCAAAATCTGATGAATGCTGCGCAGGCGGAAGTTGCTGCCCTTGTGTGTGGGATACATATCGAGCACAAAAACGCCAGTGGTTAAAATACCAACAAACAAGCATTGCGCTGAATAAAAAACAAGCAATCAGTGTGCATTAAAAATTTAATTTCATCCTACTTTCTTCCATAATTTTGACTTTAATCTACCGTTAAACCTAAGATTTTAATAATAATTATTTAAAAATTTGCCTTTATTTAAATCACTGCTACGGTTATATCGGGTGCAAAGAATGTTTGCATCACAAGTTAATGATATGTATATATAAGTTGCAATAAAAAGCAAACATGAGTTTTTGTTTAAAGCTTATGACAACAAAAGAATCAAACTGGGGAAACAGGATGAAACTACAATTAAACGCGATTAGTCGTGCAATTACTTATGCTATCGCTTCAACAGCATCTGTTGGTATATTTTCTACTACTGCGATGGCAGATGAAAATGGAGCCAAAAAAGAAAAGATTGAAAAAATAGCGGTCGTTGGTTCGCGTGCAGCACCTCGATCGGTTGGTGATTCACCCGTTCCAGTCGATATCATCGGCGGTGAAGAGTTAAGTAAGGCGGGTGGCGATGATATGCTCGAACTTTTAAAAGGTTCAGTGCCTTCATTAAACGTACACCAGAACCCAATCAGTGATGCAGCTTCATTAGTTCGCCCAGCGAACCTTCGAGGCCTACCTGCTGACAGCACGTTAATTTTACTAAACGGTAAACGTCGTCACCGTTCATCGGTTATCGCATTTTTAGGCGGCGGTATTAACGATGGTGCGCAAGGTCCAGATATCTCTGTTATTCCAAGTATTGCATTAAAGCAAGTTGAAGTATTACGTGATGGCGCTGCAGCGCAATATGGCTCTGACGCAATTGCTGGTGTAATTAACTTTGTATTAAAAGATGCATCAGAAGGTGGTAGCTTCGCAGTTAAACACGGTCAATTCTTTGAAGGCGATGGTGATACCACAACCTATGAAGGTAATGTCGGTTTGCCATTTAGTGATGATGGTTTTGCTAACTTAAGTTTTCAGTATAAAAATGCTGATGCCACAAGCCGCAGTGTGCAACGTCCAGATGCTGCGGCGTTCACCGCTGCAGGATTAGAAGGTGTAAGAAACCCAGCACAAGTATGGGGAGCGCCAGAAATTAATGACGATATCACGCTCTTTGGTAACGTTGGTTTAGATTTAACTAATGATTCGCAGTTTTACATGTTTGGTAACTACTCAGAACGTGATGTAAAAGGTGGTTTTTACTATCGTAACCCAACTACTCGCCCAGGTGTTTATGGCGGTAATATTCGCCTAGTTAATGGTGAACCAACAAGAAGACACCCAACAAATGAGACTTTACAAGCTGCATGGGATGCTGCAACACCAACGGTGCTTGTTGGTTCAAATAGTGGCTACGATCAACAACTTGACTGTCCAGTTGTTGAAATACAGTCAAACGGGCTACCAGATGCTGATGCATTAGCATCGCTATCTGCTGCAAACTGTTTTTCATTCAATGAAATTCTACCTGCAGGTTTTACACCTTTCTTTGGTGGTAACATCACGGATACGTCTTTAACGATTGGAACAAAAGGCGATATTACTGATGGCTATTTTAAAGGGGCACGTTATGACTTGAGCGGCTCAGTCGGTCGCAACGAATCTCGTTACTTTATTACTAATACGGTAAATGCATCGCTGGGTGCTGAAACACCGATGGACTTTAGTCCAGGTAAATACATTCAGTTAGAGAAAAACTTCAATGCCGACATTTCAAAGGGCTATGACTTTGACCTTGCATACGATGTGAACATTGCGGCAGGTTTGGAGTGGCATGAAGAAACATTTGAAGTGATTGCAGGTGATGAAGCGTCATTTATAGCAGGTCCTTTAACAGAGCAAGGTTTTGGTATCGGTTCTAATGGTTTCCCAGGCTTTAAGCCATCAGCAGCAGGCGAATATAGCCGCCGTAACTATGCCGCTTATGTGGATGTTGAAACGCCGTTTACTGAAGAGTTCTTAATGGGTTGGGCACTGCGTTATGAAGATTACGACTCATTTGGCTCAACCACGAATTACAAAATAACGGCACAGTTCCAAGCAACTGATGACTTATCATTTCGTGGTTCAATCAGTACCGGCTTTCGCGCGCCAACTGTAGGTCAAGCGAATGTGAGTAACGTACAAACTAACCTAAGTAGTGGTGTACTGGTAGATTCAGCACTTTTACCACCAACAAACCCTGTATCTCAGCTTTTAGGCGGTACTGAGCTACAACCAGAAGAGTCAGACAGCTATACGTTTGGTGCAGTTTATCAATCTGGTGATATATTCTTAACCATTGACTACTACAACATTCAGGTTGAAGACCGTATTAGCCAATCAGATAAAATTAACTTAACAGTCAGTCAAAAAGCTGCGTTAAAGGCAGCTGGCGTGCCAAATGTAGATAGTCTGGCGCAGGTAAGTTTCTTTACTAATGACTTTGATACCACAACACAAGGTGTTGATGTAGTTGCTAACTATTCTATGGACTTGCTAGATGGTTACTCAACATTTGCATTTGCTTATAACTGGAATGAAACAGAAGTTGACAGGTTCTCTGCGATTACTGGCGCATTCAAAGTTAAGCGCTTAGAAGAAGACTTGCCACAACATCGCGCAACAGCAACTTGGACACAACAGTGGGAAACTTTCACAGGCTTTATTCGTTATAACTACTTTGGTGAATATCAAGGTGTACACGTAGACTTCGACCAAACAGCTATCACGGCTGACCCTTCAGTTACCTTCGATGCAGAGCTAACTTACTTTGCAACTGAGAATGTTAGCTTGAGCATAGGTGCAAACAACATCTTTGACCAAGAGCCTGAAAAACTTGATTTCCAAAAGGCCTCAGGTATTCCTAACAACAATTGGGGTGGTAAATACTATGAGACGTCTCCGTACGGTATTAACGGTGGCTTCTACTATGTGAAGGCTACTTACACCTTCTAATTTTTACTGTAACCCAGCAGTAAAGGCGAAATAGCATTAGCTATTTCGCCTTTTTATTTTTACCATTAAGCTAATCGAATTAAATAACTAACGCATATGCTATTGATAAAAAGAGCCAACGAATTAATGGAAGAAAATAAGCTCAGAGAGGCTGAGTTTATGTTTAAGGCCATACTAAAAGAGAATAATAACAATGGCTCAGCCTTGTTTGGCCTAGGCCGTATATGTATTCGTTTAGAAGATTTCGACAGTGCAATCTATTATTTACGCAGAGCCTGTGAACATCTACCAAAAATGCTGGACCCCTTATTTGCTCTTGCGCATTGCTTTAATCAGGTAGGCTCCCCAGTGGATGCTAAAACCGTACTTGAATACACCTTGAGTATCGCAAAGCATAATGCACAAGCACACTATGAACTAAGTCAATTCTATCTTGACTATGGTTTTATTGACAATGCGAAGAAAACCTTAGAGCAAGGCTTGAAATGTCCATATGGCCCAGTTAGCGTTTTTATGCTCAATGAGCTGGTACAAATAGCATCAGTCTCTGAACTTAAACAATATTTGCAACTATTAGAGCAGTTGCTTGATACGTATGACAACGAACGCCTTAAAGTAGTTGCTTACTATGCATTAGGTAAATGCCATCATCGTCTCAAAAACCATGACCAAGCATTTGACTTTTTTCAGCTTGCTAACGATATACAGTTACAGTTTTGTGACTTTAAAACATCGGCAATGCTGCCATTTTTTCATCAATTAAAACAACATTTTAATGACGATTTTTTCAAAAAACAGACTGATAAAGTGGTGTCTACCTTTACCCCAACTTTTATTGTCGGCTTGCCCAGAACAGGCTCAACCCTACTTGAACAAATGCTAGTGCAACATAGCAATATAGGGTCTATCGGTGAAAATACCATACTCAGTGATGCCATCGTGCCATTTTTAGAAAAGCGCTCTGAAACTTCATATCCCTATTGCTTTGACAACCTAAGCACTTCAACAAAAGATTATTGCCGTACTTTATACGTAGAGGAAATCAAAAAACGCCGTGTAGGTGATGAAGTAGTTATTAATAAGTTACCTGCTAACTTTCAAAATTTAGGTATGATTTGTAGCTTATTTCCTGAAGCACGAATTATTCACTTAACACGGAATTTCAAAGCAACAGCTTGGTCTGTGTTTAGTAATCATTTTGCAGCTGATGAGCCCTACTTTTGCTCAATCAGTGAGTTTGAAATTTATGCCCAAGCAGAGCAAAATCTCATGGCACATTTTAATAATCATATTCCCAGAAATATATTTACACTTAGTTATGAAGCGCTACTAGAGCATCCAAATAAGATGATCACCAAAACACTGAACTTTTTAAATCAAAAGTTTGAACCTCAATGCTTAGAGTATTATAAAGATAGGCGCTCAATAACAACTTTAAGTAAAGCACAAGTGCGCAAACCAATCAGTAAAGCGCCACTTACAAGCTGGCAACCCTATGAAAAACATATCATAGCACTACTTAACCATGCTGATGAAACGCAAACCAATCAAGTAAGTCCTTAAACTGGTCGTGATGAGCCCCTTTATGCGTAAGCATATCTATATGACCATAATCATGTAAATGGCCATGTTTTTGGCCGTACATTTTCAACTTTTGCGTGCCACAGCCAGATTCTTGCATAAACTTATTAATATCAACTGGCTGAGCTAAAGCTTTGTCCTTTACCCCCGCAACATGCAATGTTGCGGGTAATCGCATATTTTTTAATGTAGTAGCATAATCAAACCCATCATCACTGTCTATCCAAGGCTTACGTTTTGCCCAATCCATTCCTTGGCGGTGCGATTTTTGAGTTTCATTATCACTGCCCCACCTAAGCGCTTTTGCGGGTAAAAATCCATGTTTTTTTACATATAAAGGGGCTAAACCATACCAAATTAAGTTTGCTTGAATATATTTACTAATATGGTGATTGTGAAGCGAACGCTTCGAGCCAAAATAAACACAGGCAGCCACTTTATTTACCATTTTTTTAAAACGTGCAAAATAGCTATTCATAAGCACCCCACCCCAAGAATGCGCCACCCAAAACTTGGGAAATTCACCGCTATGATAAGTAATATAATCAAGCATAGCGGGAATATCTTCTAAAATTGCTTCTGTTTGGCCATAGTCAGATTGGCGCGAAATTTCTGGTAAACTTAAACCCCTACCGCGAAGATCACCAATATAACAGCGGTAACCTTTTGATGCCAAAAAGGGTGCAAGCCCTTTGTTGCTTTCAGTATAAAAGATTTTGCCATTTTCAACCGCCCCATGCATAAAAAACACGGCGGGCCCTTTGCTCCCAGACTTTGCGATATATCGCAAATGTAATTTTTGCTCGCTACTTAATGTCACGAAAAGAGAAGATTGCTCAATCATTATTAGTTCTTGTTATAATCCAGTTAACTCATCCTACCAGTAGTTTTGTGTACTCGCAATCAAGCTAAATTTGTCACAAGTAATTGGTACGCGATATAATAGAATGCTAACTTCATAAGAACTCACGTTAATGCACAGTAGAAACAAACATCAACATGGATATGACTTTAATGCTTTATGTATGACACTGCCTGAGCTATCCAAATACCTGATCATCACACCAAAAGGTACAAACAGCATTGATTTTAGTGATAGCAATGCCGTAATATGCCTCAACAAAGCACTACTGATGCATTACTACGCTATAAAATTTTGGTCGTTGCCTGAAGACTTTCTATGCCCGCCCGTCCCAGGGAGAGCAGATTATATTCATGCCTTAGCCGATTTACTCGATAAGCAACAACCTTGTTCAAATGTGACAGTACTAGACATTGGTACTGGCGCTAACATCATTTACCCATTACTCGGTAATGCAGAATATCAATGGCAATTTGTTGGCTCAGACATCAATCCCAAAGCACTCAAATGCGCTAAAGCCATTGTGGCAGCAAACCATTTAAATATTAAATTAATACAACAACACAGCCCCATCAACATCTTTAAGAATGTGATATTGCCTAATCAATATTTTGATTTAACAATGTGCAACCCACCCTTTCACTCCAATCAAGATGAGGCTATTAAAGGAACACAACGCAAGTGGCAGAACCTTAAACAGCACTCAAGTAGCAAACTAAACTTTGGTGGCCAAAACCAAGAACTCTGGTGTGATGGGGGTGAGCGTAAATTCATCAAAACCATGATTAAAGAGAGCAAAAATTATTCACAACAGGTAGGCTGGTTTACTTGTCTTGTATCAAAAAAGGATAACCTATCATCACTTAAACTTTTTTTGAAAAAGCAGAATCCTAAAGAAATAAAAGTCGTAAAAATGGATCAGGGCCAAAAAGTGAGTAGGTTTTTAGCATGGCGTTATGCAAGTGACTCTTAAAGTAAAGTGAGTTTACGCCGTTTAGGGATTAACTAAAACGCACTCGAAGCTTAGCCCAGCCATATGTCCCTTATCTAAATTTATGTTTTGTTTTCTAGCTGAGCCTTATAATGGGCTCTACACATAGACACATAACGGTCATTGCCACCAATTTCAACTTGCGCACCATCTGCAATGGCAGTACCGTTTTCGTCAGTACGTAAAACTCGATTAGCCTTACGGCCGCAATGGCACACAGTCTTCAATTCAATAAGCTTATCAGCCCACGCAAGTAAGTATTGCGAACCTTCAAATAGTTCACCTCTAAAGTCAGTTCTTAAGCCATAACACAACACAGGAATATTCAACTCATCAACCACATCTGTCAGCGCACTTACTTGCGACTTACTTAAAAACTGACATTCGTCTACTAAAATACAGTCAATTTTTTGCAGCTCATTTTCATTCGTAATTATTTGCATCAAGTCGCTATGTGTATCATAAACATGGGCATCCGCTTCTAGGCCAATACGTGATGCTACTTTACCTACCCCTGCACGATTATCTATCGCGGCGGTAAGAATAAAAGGTGTCATACCGCGTTCACGATAATTAAATGCAGATTGCAATAAAGTAGTTGATTTACCAGCATTCATAGCTGAATAATAGAAATAAAGTTGTGCCATAGGATTATCTTGTAACTAACAATGCCACTAGTCTAACCAAAGTTTTGGTTGTTTACTATTTTACTTTGAGCCCTCAGGGTCAATTATGATACTGTCAATTTGTTGATGCTCAAATCCTAAGTACTCCATGTAAACCTGCGCAAATGGAAACTCGGCTAAATGTTCCCATAGTTCTTTTGCAAGTATCTCATTATTCTTAAAAAACTGTTTTGAATAAGTTAAAAAACCATAGCTCGTATCAAATGGCGGGTGATATGCCTCCAATCGCTTTGCAAAAGGAAACGCTTTAACAACCTTTTCATTGATCATACACAGCCCAATCGTACCATCAACTACTCGTTTACTTACCAATTCATAAGCATCTAGTTGAGATAACGTATCAACTTTAATAAAGCGCTCATCGGTAATATTTTTCGCAGATGAATAGCCATTGGGGATGGCCAGGCTAAAACTTTGCTTTGAGGATGCTAACGCTTTGATAAACTGTTTATCACCCACAATACAACGTCCAAATTTATTAAGCGCAAGTTGCGTGTTAAGTTCACCATTTTGAGTTGTTGGATAAACCATGAAAGCCGCTCGTTCTTCACGGTAACTGGCGATTACCGCATCAACCTTGTTGCGTTTCATATCATGTAAACATCGTTGCCAAGGCTCCCTTATAAAATCAATGCTAAGGCCATCAATTTTTTGCTCCATCATTTGTAGCACCTCAATACTAACCCCTGGGCGAGTATCCGGCACATGTAAGCCTGTCCCCATATATGAGGGTGCCAATTCTTTGTCTTCATAACAAAAAGTAAGTGTTTGTGCGGAAATAGCAGGAACAAACGACCCTAAACACAAACAAATGAACAACCTTAATAACAACAGTTCATACTCCCAAAGTTTATAATAATTGCTCATAAGTATATCTAGTTTAATTTATTTTGCTGCTCATGTTTAAGGCGTGTTTATCTTTGCGGTATAAATTTTTTCAAATCAAATGCTTTCAATGCAAGAAATACGCTATGTTGCATTGAAAGCCTTTGAGCAGTGCCATTCTGGTATTTTTTTCTACGTTATCAACCCTTACATAAAGCAACTATGGATACAGGCTCTGCCTTGGGAAAATACCCAATAACTGTGGTAACAACACAAAGCAAAGAGCAACAACCCCTCGCCATATAAAATCATGCAACTGTATATCAATTGCTTTACTAACAAGTCCCGCATTAATTCAACCACATTGCGATGCTACAACTATAAACACGTCAATCGAAGTGCCTATAGCAAGTTAATAAACTATAACTGCTGCCATAATTGAAAGGTTAAATAGCTTCGAAACGGAGCACATGTATTTATATCAAGCTCACCATACTTAGCAAACGCTTTTTTCACACCCAAGTCTCCAGCCAGATAAATATCGGGGTTACTTTGCCCACGCATTTTTGCATAATCCACAGTCCAAGGACCAACCCCTTTTATGTCTAACCACAAATCGAGATCATCAATTACGTTTTCATCACTGCAATAGCGAGCAAAACCTGCTAAAGCCTCCTTACGCCGTTGTGGCATTTTAAAAAAAGCAAATGCGTTATCTTTCATCACATCAGGCTTTGGAAATAGTGTTTGCCCTAAGTGATTTTGTTCGCCAAGTTCTTGAACCAATTGTTTAAGTAAGCTCCTAGCAGCCCCAACACTCACTTGTTGCCCTAATATTGCACGAACACCGGCTTCAAACTCGCTCCAAATACCCGGTAAGCGCAGCCCTTTAGTTAAATTAAACGATTTTGGTAAAGCTTGACCAAGGTGAGTTTCAATAAAAGATGTATTGGCGTCTAAGTCCAACACTCTGCGTATATTACTAACCACAGTACGCAACCCAGCCACATCATTAATCGCTATCTCAACCCTAAAACGGTGATTAATCTTGTCAAAATGTGCTTCAAACGATCCATCGTATTCCTCTAGGTTAAAACTACGTCCATAGCTATTATCTGTTAACCATTCAACAGGCTCAATCAGCCGTTTAGCCAAAAAATCATGTAATACTTGCCAGTTATAAGGTGGCCTAAATGGCAGGTTCAAGGTAATTACTGACTGAGTATGCTCTACACCTCCTCTTAGTTTACTTGGTGTAAGTTGGTATAAACGCACAAACGCATCATTAAAGCGCCTTAATGAATGAAAACCGCTCGCAAACGCAATGTGTGCAACTGGTAAAGTAGTTTGTTGTAACAATTGCTTAGCAAAGTCACATTGTCTATACAATGCATACTGCTTGGGGCTAGTTCCATAGAATTGCTTGAACAATTTGTTTAAATACCTCTGAGTGATACCCAGACGCTCAGCTAAACCTGCTACTGAGTGGGTTGATAAAACCCCTTCATCAATTAACTTTTTTGCTCGTACAGCGGTTGTTTCGGTGCCGAGCCATGCATAACTACCTGGTGCAGCGTCAGGCCGACACCGAATACATGGTCGAAACCCAGCCTCTGCGGCATTGTGAGCATATTCAAAATATTCCACATTTTCTTCTTTTGCCGTAGGTGCTGGACATATTGGCCGACAATAAATTCCTGTCGTTTTAACTGCTACATAAAATAAACCATCAAACCGATGGTCTCTGCTGTTTCTTGCTTTTTCACAAATATCAGATGAGTACATAACAACTCAATGGCTTAATAACAATGGTCCTAGTTTATCGCAAAATCTATTTCGTTATAGCCAGATTTGGAACCAAACCTAAGAATGATGTATACGTGGCTATCTAATATGGAATTGACCACATTGCAGATGTTTGCTAATTTGGCCTTATATTTTAACTTAAGAAAAGTTTAACCGTGAATCTTAGAGTGTTTATCAGCCTTATTATTACTTTAGCGATTGCTTTGCAATCTGTTGGGGTGGTGGCTGCTGCAACACAAGTTCATCAAATTGATCTTGAGCACCTCAAAACAGAGCATACTCACTCCTTGCTCACTATGGCACAGTTCGAGCAAGTTCAAGATGATCACAATATCAAAGATTGCCATCATTGCGGACATTGCAGTGGCAGTCATTTAAGTTGGTATATCAACAAACCCACACCCACTTTATACTGGCAACCTGCGCACAACATACAGCGAGATGAGTTCGCATATGCGCTGCAACGTCACGAACCCCAATTTAAACCTCCCAGAGCATAACGCCTTATTTTTATAAGCCTCAAAGGCCATTCATTTCACACTTTTTAGCTACGTATTTTAGTGCGCAGCATTGGATTATGTGTGTCTGTTAATAAAAATTAAATCCACCTTCTAGATGGATAAAACAAGAGACTGTTATGTTTAAATTGATAACCGTGGCAATAATATATGTTGCACTTACCCTATACATCCCTTCAAAAGCAATATCTTGGGAGAATGAGCACATTCATATCGAGAAAAATACTGAGCAGCAAGGTTTACTAAAACACGACGAAACTTTACAAATTACTTTAACTCAAATTCAGCAAGAATTAGCAAACATCACTGTGGGAAAATTACAGTCCAAAATCGCGTATGTACGTACTTATGCGCCTGGGGAGTTAAAAGCAAATGGTTACACAAGTTATGTGGTATCTCCACGTACCGACTCCGTCATAATGACTCGCCATGTTGCTTTAGGCGAGCGGGTTAAACAAGGGGATAAATTAGTAACATTATATAGCGAGTCTATGGCTCAAGCTCAAGGTGACTACATAGTGGCATTTAACGAATGGTTACGGGTTAAAAATATGAACGCACTAGCGGTCAGCGAAAGCCAGCGAATACAAGCAAAAACACGTTATTTAGCCAGTTTAGGTAAAGTAACAGCACTCGGCCTAACAGATAATGCGATTAATAAGTTAAATAATAACAGCAACTTAAATTTAGGTCAGTATAATCTGTATGCCCAAATAAACGGGGTGGTTTTACAAGATAATTTTTCACAAGGGCAGCGCATTAACACTGGACAAACGCTCATGTTATTAGCTGATGAGACAAACTTGTGGGTTGAAGCCCGTTTATCAACCAGCGATAATCAGCATATCTCATCACAAAGTACCGTAGAGATTGAACATTTAAAACATACATACCAAGCTAGAATCATTCAAGAGTCTCATACCATAGACCCAGTCACCCGAACACGCACAGTTCGCCTGCAAGTAAATAATCAAGAAGACCGACTCCATGCAGGTATGTTCGTTAATGTGTATTTTACTCAGCCAACAGCGCAGCCTGTTATAACTGTACCTGAGACAGCGCTAATACAAACCGCAGAAGGCTTATGGCAAATATTTATTGTCTCTCAAAAAAACCATTTTGTAGCGGTCAACGTTAAGCGAGGCCGCCAGTTTGACGAGCTGGTTGAAGTGATTGGCATAGCAGAAGGTTCAGAGGTGGTAACCCAAGGTGCATTTTTTATTTCCTCTGAGCTGGCTAAAAACAGCTTTGATATACACAACCATTAATTGAGGTGACTAATATGCTAAATCGCCTTATTGATTGGTCTGTTGATAATCGTCTGTTAGTTCTGTTAGCACTTGTTGCTACTTTGATTGCTGCTGCACTTTTAATCCCAAAGCTCAATTTGGACGCTTTCCCTGATGTTACAAATGTACAAGTTACCATTAATACTCAAGCGCCTGGGCTTGCCGCTGAGGAGGTAGAAAAACTAATTACTTACCCTATTGAAGCGGTAATGTATGCTCTGCCAAGTGTGCAGCAAGTAAGGTCTATCTCTAAAACAGGCCTGTCTGGCATTACCGTGGTTTTTAAAGAAGGAACCGATATTTACTTTGCTCGCCAACTTGTATTTGAACGCCTGCAAACAGCCAAAGAACTTATCCCTGCAGGGCTCGGGATACCGCAGATGGGCCCAAATACATCCGGCCTTGGGCAAATATATCAGTATTTATTAATCAGTGAACCCAATGCAAATATTGATACCATGACACTTCGAAGCCTCAACGATTGGGTTGTAAAATTACTCATTATGCCCATTGATGGGGTTACAGACGTGCTATCGTTTGGTGGCAATGTAAAGCAATATCAAATTCATATCAATCCAACACACTTGATGAGCTATGGTTTAACTCAACATGATGTTGTAAATGCGATCGTTCAAAACAATGAAAATGCTGGTGGCTGGTATATGCAACGCGCTCAGGAGCAGCTAGTCATAAGAGGAATAGGTTGGTATGCAAGCTCGCAGGAGGGGATTAAGCAACTGGCACAAGTGCCAGTAAAAACCATTAATGGTGTTGTTATTACTGTTGCTGAAGTGGCAAAAGTAAAGCTTGGTACTGAAATTCGCCAAGGCGCGGTTACGATGACACGTAGAAATACACAAGGTGAGCCTGAACAACTGGGCGAAGTAGTTTCTGGCATTGTGTTAAAACGACTAGGTGCTAACACCAACAATACCATTGCAGGGTTAAAGCAACGGATAAAGCTTATAGAACAATCCCTCCCCGATGGTGTGCGATTTGTACCCTTTTATGATCAAGCCGACTTAATTCAAAAAGCAGTAAGTACCGTGGTAAGTGCTTTAGCTATGGCCTTTTTACTCATCATTATTATATTAGCGTTGTTTTTAATGAGTCTTCGAGCAACATTTTTGGTGCTTATTTCTATCCCCATTTCAGTCGCACTGGCTTTGATGCTAATGTCTTGGTTCGGTTTATCTGCCAATTTAATGTCGCTAGGAGGAATTGCGATTGCTATCGGTATGTTGGTTGATGGCTCAGTCGTAATGGTTGAGAACATATGCAAACAATTAAACGAGAATCAATCACAATCTTGCCAAGTAACTATTAAACGAGCCGGTAAGGCCGTTGCACGGCCTGTGATTTTTTCAGCAATGATCATATTGGTGGTCTTTATTCCCCTATTTAGTTTTGAAGGCGTAGAATCCAAGCTCTTTGAACCTATGGCCGTGAGCATTATGTTGGCATTGATAAGCGCAATCATTGTAGCCATGGTTGTTGTTCCCGCTCTGGCTTCTTATTTATTTACATACAAATTTAAAGTGCGAAAAAGCGTCATACTAACGCCTTTAGATAGGATTTATCGCTTCTTGCTTAATAAAGCGATGTCGGCACCTGCTCTAGTATTAATAAGTGCTAGTGTCTTACTTATTATAGCTATTGTGATTACACCTAAAATTGGCACGGAGTTTGTACCCGAACTTGAAGAAGGTACAATTAATTTAAGAGTGACACTCGCGCCCTCTGCCAGTTTAGAAACGGCATTATCAGTAGCTCCCATACTCGAACAAAAACTGCTTTCTTTTGATGAGGTAACCTATGCATTAAGCCGTATTGGCCGGGCTGAAATTGGGGGTGACCCTGAGCCCGTAAATAACATTGAAATTTATATAGGACTCAAACCAATACAACACTGGAAAAATGCAAAGGATCGTAATGGGTTGCAAAAACTGATGTTAGAAAAATTAGCTACCCACCCAGGCCTGTTGTTTAATTTCTCGCAACCAATAGCAACTCGAGTCGATGAACTACTATCTGGTGTTAAAGCACAGCTGGCCATTAAGCTCTTTGGTCCACAATTAGATATCCTCGTTGCCAAAGGAAAACAAATTGAGGCGCTGGTTAAAACAATCGACGGCACTAGTGATGTTGCTTTAGAGCAAGTTACCGGTGAGGCACAATTGATTATAAAGCCAATTCGCATGCAACTGTCACGTTATGGATTATCAGTAGCGGATGTGATGTCTGTGGTAAGAGATGGTATTGGCGGCACAGGTGCAGGTCAGATAATAACGGGTAATGAACGCTATGATATTTATGTACGTTTAGACAATCGTTTTCGAGAAAACCCTCAAGCAATCAAAGACCTTAGATTACTCGCTCCGAGTGGTGCTTGGGTAAAGCTTGGTGACGTTGCACAAATTAGCTTTCAATCTGCCCCTGCACAAGTTAGGAGAGAAGATGTTCAACGAACGGTTGCTATTCAAGCTAACGTAGAGGGTCGAGATATGGGTAGCGTTGTTGCCAACATCCGCTCTGTAATAGACAACCAAATAACTCTACCCGCGAGCTATTCGGTAGTCATTGGTGGCCAATTTGAGAATCAGCAACGCGCGCAAAAAAGATTAACTCTTATAGTACCTTTGTCCCTAGCTTTGATTGCACTTTTGCTCTATTTGGCATTTTCATCGGTAGGTCAAGCTATCCTTATCTTGATTAATGTACCTTTGGGAGTTATTGGTGGTGTATTTGCTTTATATATAAGCGGACAATACTTCTCAGTTCCAAGCTCAGTAGGCTTTATTACATTATTTGGCGTGGCAATTTTAAATGCAGTGGTAATGGTTGAGAGTATCAACCAACGCATATCACAAGGTGAAACAGCACAGCTGGCTATATTTAACGGAGCAACAGCACGTTTACGTCCAATTTTAATAACAGCTTTAACATCTGCATTAGGGCTGCTACCGATGATCATGTCAAGCGGTGTTGGGGCCGAAATTCAGCGACCGCTTGCCACTGTGGTAGTTGGTGGGCTCATCAGTTCAACGCTATTAACACTGTTTGTACTGCCAGTTCTTTTTACCCGTTTTTCACGCGCTAAGATAGCAGCTTTAAGCGAAAAATAAGCTAGCCATCACCTAGATTAGTTACTTGCCTAGGTGATGGTTCATCGGCCACTTAAGCCATATAATGATACAAAAATTAACTGTAATGCGAATTATAATCAATATTTAACCGCATGATTTTCATGGGTTTTTTATTGACAGGTAAATCATTTACTATAAACTGGCCCTCTATTAATTATTAGCAGGCAGATGGTATGAAAGGTAAGCAACGCGTTATTGATGCATTTAATGCACTTTTGGCAAATGAGTTAGCAGCTATTGATCAATATTTTATTCATTCTCGCATGTATGATGATTGGGGGTTGAACAAACTATACGAGCGTCTAAACCATGAAATGGAAGAAGAAACAACGCATGCTGATTGGCTAATCAAGCGTATTTTATTCCTAGAAGGCATCCCCAACATGACTAAACGCCGAGACTTACTAATTGGTCATGACGTACGCTCTATGATGCAAAACGATCTAACACTTGAATTAGAAGTTGTTGTAAGTGTTAAAGAAGCCATCGCTATCTGCGAGCAAGAGCAAGACTATCAATCACGCGAAACGCTGGAAAAGTTATTGTTTGATACCGAAGAAGACCATGTATATTGGTTAGAGCAACAGCTAGGACTGATGGATAAAATTGGTACCCAAAACTACATTCAAACGCAACTATAATTTAGGAGTCAGCATGAAAGGTGATAAAGACGTTATCAGTGCATTAAATACCGTGTTGGCTAACGAGCTGGTGGGTATTAACCAATACTTTTTGCATGCTCGCATGTTCAAAGACTTTGGTTTTAGCGCTCTTGATAAAGCTGATTATAAAACCTCAATTCAAAAAATGAAAAATGCTGATCGCTTAATAGAGCGCATTTTATTTTTAGAGGGATTGCCAAACCTACAAAGCTTAGGTCGCCTGCGTATTGGTGAAAATAGCAAAGAGATGATTACAGCTAATATGGAGTTTGAACAAACGTCATTAAGTGATTTAAAAGCGGCTATTCTGTTAGCTGAACAAAAACGAGACTATATATCACGAGAAGCACTTGATGCCATTTTAAATGAGCAAGAAGAGCAACTCGATTGGCTTGAAACCCAACAAAACTTAATAAAAGTGATGGGAATTGAAAACTATTTACAATCGCAATTGTGATTTATAGCAACAAAAAAGGGCCTGAAGGCCCTTTTTTTGTTTGAATCTAAAAGTTATTAAGCAACTTGATCTGTCACATCCACAATCTCTATCAACTTCTCGTTTAAGATTTTTTTAGTACAGTTCGTACATTTACCACACTGCGTACCAACGCCAAGCTCTTTGCTAAGCTCTCGCATGCTAGTGGCCCCATCGTCTATCGTTTGGGCTATTTTTTTATCAGTCACGCCGTGACAAATACAGATGTACATGAATACGAACCAATCTCAATAACATTAACTGCCAATAAGTTTAATCTAAACAAAAATAGTTATCAACTACAAAAAAACAAAAAATGATAATTATTGTTATTTACATACAAGTTGATCATAAACTTAGTATGCAGTAACGAATAAATGATTACTTACGACTAGGCCCCTGTAATTAATAAAAAACTATACTAAAATTTCTATTAAATGAAGTTGGTGACGTCATTAAGTAACCCCTTTTTAAGGCATCAACCAGTCTAGTTGGGTACAATAATACTGTTTTAAATAAGCGTGCTATATCAATTGCATTAAATAAATGACCAGATATTACGATAGATAAATGGCTTAGTAACCAGGCAAAAATTTCGGCATGTATTTGTTCTACATGAATTATTTAACTCGCTAGAATGATCAATGTTTTAATAAAATTGGTATTAAACTAGTTTAATGGGGAGTATTACGCCTTAGAAAGCAGGAAACATGACAAATAAACAATAACAATTCGAAGGACGATTACATGTATCGTAGCTATGTGCTCATTTTTTTTGCTTGCTTAGCGATTGTTTTACAAAGCAATGCCTTAGCACTAAATAGCGGCACTATTAATCGACTTTCTACTGAAGAAGGTCTGTCTCAAGCAAGCGTTAGTAATATTGTTCAAGACAAACATGGCTATGTGTGGATAGGAACACATATGGGTTTGAATCGCTATGATGGTGATTTAGTAGAAGTCTTTAAAAAGCCTATTAACTTCTCAACAAAACACATTTCAATGTTAATGTTACTAGACGAAGATACCCTGCTGGTTTCTACCACTTTTAATGGCGCTTACCTAATTGACATCAATACACTTGATGCTAAACAGGTTTATTCGGGAAGATTAGCCACCAATACAAACACCTTTTCTGAGATCACAGCAGCTATAAAGTTAGGTAACTCACTTTACGCTGGAATAGATAACTTTCTCTATAAAATTGACTTAACGAATCGTCGCTCAACTTTAATTGCATCTTTTGAGCAGCATAGCTATATAAGAGCCTTACTTAAAATTGACAAGCAACTAGTTATTGGGACAAACCAAGGGCTATTTACTCTCAACATTGACTCTAAGCAACTCTTTGAACATGAGTTCCTTCGTAAACAACAACAAAACAACCTCAATAGTAATATAAAATTATTAAAAATAGACTCTGCTATTGGATTATTAGTTGGCACAGTACAGGGTTTATACGTAATACCAATAAACAACAAAAACTTACAGCTAAACTCTGCATATATACTGGTGCCAAAGCTGAATATTTGGGATCATGTTATGACACCAGAAGGCGAGTTGATTGCCACTGAGCGTGGCGTGTATCAAGTAAATAGAAATGCTAAAACGGCTAAAAAGCTGCTTTCATTGCAAGACAGTAAATACAAACTACCCCAAGCAAGCGTCACCGATTTAATGTTAGACACCAATAACAATATTTGGATGGCCACATTAAATCAAGGCGCTTACTATTGGCCAATAAGTTCTTTGCGCTTTAATGTACTCAAAGCAACTAATAACACCATTATTAACAACAATATTTGGGCAATACACCAAGACTCCGATAGTCGTATTTGGCTTGCCACAGATAATGGCGTATTAAGATTTAATACATTACAAGACCCAAGCCCGCAACATTTTTATCAAAACGCAGACCCTAAGGCAGCATATGCAACGAATGTTGTTTATCAAATCATATCCCTCAATGAACTCATGCCCAATGAACTCTTTTTAGAAACTTTAAATGGCCTAAAATTAATCAATAAATACAGTGGCAATATTCGATTACCCCCAGTAAGTCCAACCGTGGGTAAAAACCCATTCTCAGCTCAAAACTGGGGAGCGAGTGTGTTACCAAATAATCAAATTGTATTTATTAGTAAAAGTGGTTTTTTTGTCTATGATGCAAAAAACGAAATAGTACGACCTTTAACAAACTTAACCCAACAACTCGATGTGGACAATACTTATAAATTTTTGCCTCCATTGCCATCAAGACCAACTGAATATCTAATTAGCACAGCACATAGACTTGTAAGTTTTAATGAAAGTACAGGCTTAATAACGACGATTTATGAATTTGAGCAACAAGAGTCAGAACAGTTTTCGGTAATTGATAGTTGGATAGCTACAGCAGACGGTACTATATGGCTTGCAAGTTCAACTGACGGTGTTATTGCACTTAATGCAGATAATTTATCGGTTAAATTTAAGGTTAAGTTACCGACTGAGAAAGACCCCCAAACGGTATATCAAATACACGCTGATAATTTGGGGTGTTTGTGGTTAAGTAGTCAATCTGGACTACTTCGTTTCAACATAAAAACTAAACAAATTCAAAGATTTGATACTAACCACGGACTACCAAACAATGAATTTAATGCCAATGCTAGCGCCGTAATAAAAGGTGGCAAGATGGCATTCGGTACCATTAATGGAGTAGTTTGGTTTTCTCCTGATGACTTCACCAAGCACGCTAATACCACGGCTAAACTCGCCATTACAGATATCAGTTTGATGACACGTGACCTAAACTACTCTCCGAGCTTTATCAATAACCAGCGTCTAACCTTAGAACCTAATGATTTAGGACTAAGAATTAAATTCAGTAATTTTGACTTTTCAAATCAAGCGAGCTACCAATATCATGTTGATTTAAAAGGGCCTACTGAAATGGAGTTTGATAATTTAAAGGTCAACTACTTATTTTTTAGCCAGTTAAAGCCTGGTCAATATACGCTCTCAATAAAACAGCAAACATTAGGCAATAAAACGGTTATAGATTCAATCACAGTGCCTTTTAACGTCAAATATTTACCTTTTAATTCTCCAATAGCATGGACTTTTTACCTTATATGCATTAGCGGTATATCATTTATTTGGTTTAAGCAAAACTATAATAAAAGACAAGCCATAGAAGCCGCTTTACATGCAGTGACGGTCAATAAACAGCAAACAGAAATGGCACTAAACACGACTAAAAGTGGCATATGGCAAGTAGATTTACAATCTAAAGTGGTAACACAAAAACGCAACTCAGATTGTTTATTAACACAGCACAACAGTGAACAAGTTCCTTTAAAACACTACGCTTTTCTTATTCATCCTGATGATCAAGAACGCGTACAAATTACATGGGAAAAAATACTCCATTCAACTAGAAACAAGCAATTTTCATTGACCTATAGGGTTAAAGGCAATGACGGATCTTGGTTGTGGTATCACGATATTGGCCAAGTCTTAAGTTTTGACGAACACGGTCGCCCTGATCAAGTAATGGGGATCTATACCAACATTACAGAACAAAAGGCTGTTGATTTACGAGCAACAATACTCGGTGAAGCATTTAGCCAAGTAAGCGATTGGATTTTAATTTTAGATGCTGATTTCAAGCCTTTATCAGTCAATTCAAGCTTCTGTTATGCTTTTGAATTAAATGATAGTACAGCTATTCATGATCTTTCATTGAGTAAATTCTCCCAAGTTGTTGGTAAAACGCGATTAAAGAACCTTTTAAAGCGAATGCGCCAACTTGGGCCAAAACAGCTCATAAGACAAGAGCTGACAGTTAAAACGTCTCATCAAAATGTACATCCAATTAACTTAAGTATTAATGCAATTTCAAAAAACAATAAGCATATTGAGCATTATGTTATTGTAATATCAGATTTAACAGAGCAAAAACAGGCTGAAAGCGAACTGCGTTATTTGGCTAACTTTGACTCATTAACGAAGCTGCCAAATCGAAATTTAATGCTACAGCACATTGAGTTTGCACTACACCGTGCAAAATCATCGACAAGCAATTGCGCACTACTGTTTATTGACCTTGATAAGTTCAAACCAATCAATGATGCATATGGTCATCACACCGGAGACCAGTTATTGATAAAAATTACACAAAGGATCTCTGATAAATTGCCACGTTATTGTATTTTGGGACGTCAAAGTGGTGATGAATTTTTAGTATTGGTTAAAGATATCGACTCTCCACACAAGCTGAGTGAACTGGCAACTGAGCTGCTCGAATGCTTACCAAACAAGATTGAAATTGGTGGTATTTCTATGAGTATATCTGCCAGTATTGGAGTGGCCATGTACCCATTTGATGCGCAAACTCCTGAAATGCTCATTCGTAATGCTGACATTGCGATGATCCATGCCAAAAAAGCGGGTCGTAATGGCTTTAAGTTTTTTACCACACAGATGAATACACAGCTTTCTCGCAAACTAACTTTAGAAAATGCGCTTAAAACAGCCTACACAGATGATCAAATATACAACAACTATCAACCTATTGTGAATATAATTAGTGGCCGAGTTGTAGGCGTTGAACTGTTAATGAGATGGCGGCATGAGGGGGAGCCAATTTCACCGATGGACTTTATACCTATATCGGAAGAAGTCGGGTTAATTGAGTTAATGACTGAACAAGCTTTAAAGCGCGCACTTTATGAACTCAAAAACTTTATTCGTAACGACCAAGATTTTTACCTATCTTTAAACCTATCAGCAGTGCACATTTTAAAATCAGATATAGCACGCAATTTAATCAACATTCTGAAATCATTCAACCTAAACACCACTGTTTTGCGACTTGAAATCACCGAAAGTTCGCTGATGGAAGACACTGAAAAAGCAAAGCGTTCGCTCAATGCATTAAAGCAAGCTGGATTTGTTTTACTGCTAGATGATTTTGGCACAGGCTACTCATCTTTAACCTATTTAAATCAATTTCCTATTGATATTATAAAGATTGACCAAGGCTTTGTTAGAAAGCTAAATGTATTAAATAGTAATAAGTCCATTATTAAAACTATTTATTTGCTGGCACAAAGCTTACAAATGACTTGTATTGCTGAAGGCGTAGAAACCGAGGAACAGCTAGCATTTTTAAAAAATATTGGTTGCCACTTTATGCAAGGTTATTACTTTTCTCGACCTGTCAGTGCAAAAGCGCTCGAAAAGATCATAGCAAATAACTTACGGTAACTTTGCTCATGCCAAATAATTCACTTAGCATTAGATTTGAATCACAGTTTTTTTAAATGGGAACAATTTAAAGCTAATATTACTTACAATCGAAGACAGGCTATTCATTATCATAGCGCTTACAAGTGAAAGTAACGCCTAAAGTATCCCCAGAATAAGCCTTTATATATCAGAGAACTAGAAATATTAAAAAATTTGAGAAATGGGGGAGCATTCATGGTGTTTTGTGATCTTATGAATCGCCAAAAACAACAGATCTAAACAACATGAATGCGTTTACTATTTTGCACAATATGCTCCACGCTGTCACCCCTGACTCAATCCACAAAGCCATGTAATCCCCCCGAAAAGTCGGAGCAGTTATAAGTAGAACTTCCGTTACACTAAAACAAAGGAGTTTTCTATGCGTAAATCGAAATATACCGATAGCCAAATTTTGGCAATATTGAAACAAAATGAGAACGGCGTTGCTGTTGCTGATCTTTGCCGTGAGCATGGCATGAGTTCACCACAACTCTACAAATGGCGAGCCAAATTTGGTGGTATAGATGCGTCCATGATGAAGCGGTTCAAAGAGCTTGAAGCTGAAAATAGTCGCCTGAAAAAAATGTACGCTGAAGAATGTTTTAAATCCCAGATCAGACAGGATGCACTTGAGGGAAAGTTGTAAAGCCATCTCAGCGTAAAGAGATGGCAATAAATGCTGTTAAGCATTACAACATTAGCATTCGTTTCGCTTGTTTAAGTTTGGGAATTAGCGCCAGCAGCTATCATAGTCCAAAAATACTTCTTAAAAATACTCAAGCTGATCTTGCCGAGTTCGTGGTATTGTTCATCTAAATACCCAGCAGAGTGATGGCTTTATCTCATGCCAGTCATTATTCAAAAGTAATCGACGTAAGAGCTACTATCTTGGCGAGGTCGGAACCGAAAGAACGAAACAGCCATCATTGAATTATCAAACAATGGACACGCAAAGCCAGTACCTTTAATATTTTCATACCAAAAGCACTTCTTTACTACTATTTTTAGCTTTATCCGAGCAAAAAATTAGTCGCGGTTTTGCCTATTTTATCAGCATAATTGATGGTAAGTGTTTTGTGTTGTTGAGTTATGGAAGCGAATAGCTTTTCACATTGACTGATGCCGGTTCGTCGTTTTACTTCTAAATGTGCGTAGTAGCCATCAAGCTTATTGGGCCGCCCTACAGCCCCTTTGCACACTTTGCTAAATTGTGTGGTGAGCTTTAACCAGTTTTCAGGTGCTATGCATAATCGCTCTAAGATGGGTGATGTGTACTGTTCAATATGCCCACGTTTATCTTCTCGCATACAACGCCCTGTTAGCTCAACTAACTCTAAGTATGACTTTAACTCAAAGGATAGCCCTTTGGGCATGTGTTTTCTGGGGCTACCTGCAAAGCGAGCGAGTTGTTTGGGTTGTTTAGCGTCTCTCGCAGCTTTAATTCGCTTTTGAACGCTGGTGTGCTCAGAGTCTTCGGGGGGTTTTGCCATCTTCGCTCTGATGTGGGTTAAATCAACATACGCCATACAGGCTGCCAGTGCGACTTCATCTAGAAGTGCCTGAGATTTAAAATGCCCTTCAGCGCGGCGGCCGCCCAAAATCGGCCTGTACAGTTATCTTCTTTATTGGCTTTTCTGGCTATATCTTCATTCAAAACGCGCATAAACCAGCTAAATTTCCGTACAAAAAGCACTATAAACACACCGCTAGATACAGTGGTAATATTCAGGTGCAGCGTACTGGTATCAACATGACTTATTTGTCTTTTGGGTTGCCGTTGCCATAAAACCTACCTACCTTTTAAAAGGATAAATAAAAGATAGACCTCGAACAAAAAACAAGCAAAAATATTGACTATGTTGTTTACTTTGTTTATTTAGCAAATAGAATTATTAGTTGGCATAGAGCTGGGGGTAGTGCAACACAAACTTCTAAATAGATTTTACGTTAAAGCAAAATGTTGATTTTAAAAACAAAAAAGCAACCAGGTAGTCAGAGCTCCCTAATCTTCAGCCTTCATACCACCCATCATGCGCTTTTTGTTAACACAAAGTGCTATCCACGGTTCTCCTCCCGTAATAAATATGTATCCAAACATATCTCAGTGATATGATGCCACAAGTTTTAGTAGTCATCCCAAAACTCGCTAGCTGAGGTTACGTTACTTCGATTATGGGCAGCAAGTTTAGGCTATTTGGATGTTTAGTATTTAAATCAACAATATACTTTTGGAGAGTATTTTGAGTAACGAGTGGGATAGGTATGCTAAAAACTGGGATGAAGATCCCACGGTTAAAGAATATGCAAATAATGCATTTTCTGAGCTTTTGCAAAACATCAATATTAATGGTCTAACTGTTCTTGATTTTGGCTGTGGAACAGGTGCCTTAACTGAGCTTATGAGCCCAAAAGTTCAAAGTATTATTGCGATAGACCCATCTGCAGAAATGATAAAACATTTGGATAAAAAAGCGCTTAAAAATGTATCATCTATTTCTGATTATTTATCGAAAGAGTTAATTCAAAACTGTGCGAAGTTAGGGGATAAATTTGATCTAATTGTGGCGTCATCTGTTTGCGGTTTTCTGCCTGATTATGAGGAAACGTTAAGTTTATTAAAGCCCCTAATAAAAAAAGAGGGGGTATTTGTGCAATGGGATTGGCTTTCTAATGATGATTCATCGAATATGGGATTGTCGCAGAACAGGGTTAAACAAGCACTGACAGCAAATGGCTTTGCAAATATCAGGGTTAATAGCCCTTTTGTTATGACTAGTTCAAAAGGCAATATGCCTGTTTTAATGGCTATTGCTCGTGTTTAGTTATTTGACAAACTAATTATGGCTTTAACTTTAATCCTATCCCAAAAAGTGGAACGAACACCGCGAGGGTGCCATCATGTCTATGCTAGTAAGTGAAATTTTAAATAAGAAATACTATGAAACAGAATATTGTCCATATTGCGCTCGTTGTAAAAGATTATGATGAAGCAATTGATTTTTACGTAAATAAACTCAAATTCGAGCTTATTGAAGACACTCTTCAACCTGAACAGGATAAGCGCTGGGTTACTGTTGCCCCACCAAACTCACAAGGTGTTACGCTGTTACTTGCTAAAGCTTCTAAACCGCAGCAGTATAGCTTTATTGGCAATCAAGCTGGTGGTCGAGTATTTCTTTTTTTAAACACGGATGATTTTTGGCGTGATTTTAAGCGAATGAAGTCAATAGGTATTAATTTTATTCGTGAGCCTGCGGAGCAAGATTATGGGACTGTCGCGGTGTTTGAAGACTTATATGGCAACTTATGGGATCTGCTTCAGTTAAACCCAAACCATCCAATAGCAAAAAGATAGCATATCAAATTACTCCAAAAAGGGGGGCGCTGCAAATGCTAATCGTTTAGGTTATGAGATTTTAAAACAAGTTCAGAATAACGAAATAAGCTCAACTATGAGGCTAATTAGGAAAACGGTAGTGCCCAAGCACCCACTTATCGTCTTCCTGACGAAGGTCAGGATCTCTCAAACGAGCTCCATTAAGTATATCGTCAGTAAATTTTGGAGTTTGGACATGTTAAAAACATACAAAGGCGGATGTTTATGCGGCAATATTCGTTTTACAGCAATAGGTATGCCTAATAATCCACATACCTGCTCGTGTAAATACTGCCAGCGTCATAGTGGGTCACTGACTCAGGCATGGGTAGAGTTTAACGCAGAAAGTATTATATGGGATGGACCAGGAGGAGAACCAAACCTTTGGAGGTCATCGGGTTATTCATCGAGGAGTTTTTGTGTTGTTTGTGGTAGTACACTCGGTGCTGTTGATGATGAGCCTGTTGTTGCATTGGTGCTTGGTACTTTCGACTCTCCTAATCGCAAAGAACTACGCCCAAAATCACACTCTTATATATCAAAAAAACCAAATGGTGGTGTATACAAGTTGACACCGATACATAACAATTAAAGTTTAGCTCCGTGGCATATTTTAGCTAACTGTAATCTCCCCTTTATTGCTTCATTGCCACTGTATGTATCCGATACAAAGCCATGGTAGGTTTTCAGTTTTGCATCAAAACAGGTAAAGCCGCTCCAATCAAAGATTGTTAAATTTAAAATTGCATTCACTCCCAGTTGCACTTTTTAACGGCATCGAACCAGTGCGCTTCAAAACTTTGCCTTACAGGTGCACTGGGTAAGCTAACATCTATATCTAGCTTGCCCGCTAGATACCGATGTACTTGCGCTTTTAATTTATCGCTTTGCAAATCTTCATATGCCACTTTTAAAGCTAACTTTCGCTTTTCGTCTGGCTCATTGCCCTGTAGTTGTTCAAAGCGGGCGTTTAACCACAACAACATAGCTTGCTTTGATTTATTAGGAAAGATAGCAGTCAACTTTGAAGTTGGCTCAACCAAGCGTTGGTAATTTACTAATTGCTCTTTAATCAAAAAAACAAATAGTAGGTTTATACCCGCTGAAATTTTGCCTGATCGTTTGTCTATCTCCTGATAGTCACTAAGTGCTTGGCGAAACAGTCGCTCAGCTTCATTAATATTGCCTTGATCTAACGCCATACTACCCAAGTTATTCTCAATCATTGCAAGTACAGGAAGTAGCTGCATTTGCTCTGCAAGAATTCTTGCACGCGCATAAAGATTACGAGCTTTTGAATGAGCGCCTTGCTCTCTTGCGACTAACGC
Source organism: Pseudoalteromonas sp. SANK 73390 (assembly GCF_054966645.1). Classification (NCBI taxonomy): domain Bacteria; kingdom Pseudomonadati; phylum Pseudomonadota; class Gammaproteobacteria; order Alteromonadales; family Pseudoalteromonadaceae; genus Pseudoalteromonas; species Pseudoalteromonas sp. SANK 73390. Next base: position 129,525 of record NZ_ARPN01000035.1, on the reverse strand, counting down.
CATACTGTTAGTTAATGTTAAGCGTTGTCGGTCATTTTCTGCATATTTATGTGAACAATCGAGACTAGTTTGTGCATCGTTATAGTAACGCTCCCTGCGCAAAAAAATACCTAATGCGCTTAAAATAGTCGTGATATTGGCTTTAAAAAAAGGGCTTGATTGTTTTGAAAATGTTGCCTCAAGTGAGTCTAGTAAACGTGTCATTTGATTGGTTGGCACGGACGCGCGCATCATAATCAAATGCCAGCGTATAAACAAATTATCCGGGAGCTCTTCAGGAGCTTCAATGTTTTCTAGCAATACCATGGAGTTAGCTGGGTTTACAGTAAGGTAGTCTTCTGCTTCATTCAAGATGCCAACGGGGTTTAATCCACGAGCCAGTGCCATAAAACTGAGCCCAAGTGTTACCACGAGTAATAGTAGTCGCAATATGACCTTACCCCTTTACTTATCGATACGTATAACTGTAGCTGTAAAAAACCAAATACTCAAAACACCACACTGTTTACAAGCGCTTCTATGCTAATCATTTCTTCTTTGTTCATTTACCAAGAGCAAAATCTTCGCAGCCGCCATTGCATCATCCAAAGCTCTATGGTGCTGACTCAACTCAATGTTAAGCGTATTACATAAATTTCCAAGCGAATATGATGGATGGCCAGGCAGATATTTCCTTGCTAGTTGAACAGTACACAATTTGGGTTTACTAAATAACATACCTACTCTTTGAAACTCATGTTTTAAGAAGCCCATGTCAAAATTGACATTGTGCGCCACAAAAATTGCATTATCGCAAAAGTCATTCACTTGAGACGCGATATCACTGAACACTGGCGCTTGAGCAACCATCTCATTATTAATGCCAGTGAGCTGAGTAATATATTTAGGAATGCGCCGCTGAGGGTTGACTAAGCTGTGCCACTTTGCAACTATTTTACCCTGCTCAATTCTCACTATGCCAATTTCGGTGATACGGTCGAGCTCTTTTTTTCCTCCAGTCGTTTCTAAATCAACTACAGCATATGATTGATTAGGGTCAAATTGCCAACACGTGCGCTGAATGTCAACATCAAAACCACATAGGCTAAGTTGATTAATAGATACGAGTTGATTTCTACGTAACGAATCACCTGGTGCTTTTATTTCCTCAAATCGCAACGAATCTCGCTCCAATATCATTAAATCCGGAAAGCCATCCTTTAAGTTTTTAAAATCTTTAGCCATCGCCTTTAATAACACAGTAAGTTTCTTTACGTTGACATGCTGGGCAAGTATTAACAGCTGTTCGAGCACTTTATCGCTCCAATTGAACAACGCATTTTGTTGACCATAATAAAATGTTGCCTGTTTTAACAACCAACTTTTAAAGTCATTGGTACTATTAATGAATAACAATCTTTCGTCAATTTTTGCGCCAAGAGTGTCGTAAAAGTGGTTGAATTTTAGCAGTTGAGGATAACGCTCAAACTCATTACAAGGCATGCTATGTTCATTTTCATAAAGCTCTTGCCAAAAAACAATCGAAAATAACGCAAGCCATAGGTGATTTTCTGCATGCCAAGCGCGTATTCCATTTCGTTTGTAGTGCGCTATCACCCCTTGCTCTGTATTGCCTTTATAGGCTTCGTCTATCGCTATTACATGACTGTGCTCGCGCAATAAATCAGTTAAAATAGAAGTACGTTTTTGCGCAAACTTACGTAACAGAAAATCTTTGGCAAAAAGTAGCAAGTGTTCATCATTAGGAGTATTCAAAATGGCTTCAAGAGAGGCTTTACAACATTCATGCTCACCTTGCGTATATAACAACCTTACCCATTTTTCTTGTCCTTTTGCACTGGTACACTGTTCAAGCAACTGCATTGCCAAGTTGATGTGAGACTTTTCCAACAAACAAGCAAGTTTATAAAACACTTTTTCTTTTTGATAGTTTGCTTGAACACCAAGATCAGCGTCTATTGGCTCGCGTAAAAGCAGGTTAGCCAATGCAGCACTTTGCTCAATACCTGAATCTTGGAGTCGTTGATAATATTTAGCATAACGATATGCAAAAAGCGCATACTGGCGATTATCGAAATAACTACCGCCACTGGCCTTGCTATGCGTTTTCATCACGCCTAAGTCACGCATCGAAAACTGTGACAAATTGCGTTCTAACCGATTAAAATATAGAAAGAGAAAATACTCAAACTGTGGTGCCACGCAAATATATAAATAGCGTTTTGCAACCTCATGATGGGCAACATCAGCAAACCTTAAATGCCGCTTTGTAAACTCAAGCCAGCATGATTTTTTTGCCGTTCTCGAGGGCAGTTTAACCGCCTCAATCACATTACATAAAGCCATTAATTCAGGCTTAGTTATTACGCTTAACCAATCTTCAAATTTATCTAAATTTACACCTGCGATAAGTTCCTGCTGACGTAAAACCGTTAAAGCATTAGGTAAATTATTAATTTCTTTATATTTAAGTGTTGTACGTGCTACAAAATTCGACTTCCGGTTTAACAACCGAACCATTAAGCAACGTTCATTCTCTGCTAAGTTATCAATACGCTCTAGCACCGAAAAGTGCTCGTCACATAACAAGTGCATATTATGGTGTCGAGTATGCGCTATAAATTCACTAAAATGATCGAGGTAGTATTTTTCTGGAAGTTGTTTTTTCACACACACCAACTGTTTTTTTATACAGCATTACATGCTTGAGCTCTTCTAGCTAGTGACTTTTAATAGTATGCGGCAACCAATCCATCAGCTTCTCTAATAATATTTCTTGTCCGATTGGTTTAGCAATATAATCATCCATGCCCGCTTCTAGACACTTATTTTTATCGCCAACCATAGCATTAGCAGTCATGGCAATAATATTTACGTTCTTGTAATATAATCCAGCCTCTCCATTGCGAATTGCCCGAGTTGCTTCATAGCCATCCAACTCAGGCATTTGACAATCCATAATTAGTAGATGGTACCTGTCATCTTCTTGCCTTTGTTCAAGCATGCTTAAAACTTCTTGTCCATCCGCCGCAACATCGACCATGTTAAGCCCTAATTTTTTCAGCATGCTCATTGCTACGATTTGATTCACTTGATTATCTTCTGCAAGTAAAATACGAATAGATTCACTCCACTCAACTCGTTCAGGGTCAACCGCATTATTTTTCTTAAGTGCTTGAATATAACCTGATGTAACAAGTGGTTTTGCCTTAGCGAGCGCCTCGCCATTATCAGCAACAATTGAAAGTGCTGCAAACAAGTCAAAAGTAGTTGCTGGTTTAGGAAAATATGCGGCAAAACCAAGCTTTGCGAAATAATGTTCATCACCATGGCTTCCCATTGACGTCATCATGACCAGTTTCATATCGTTTAGTTTAGGATTTTGCCGAATTGCACTTCCTAACATAGCACCATCCATTTTTGGCATTTGCATATCTAAAAACGCGATGTCAAAACATGCACCATGCTCGTTCAAATAACGCTCACACGTTTGCAATGCCTGCTGGCCGGAACTCGCCTGCGAGACTTGCGCTCCCCAATGCTGAAGCTGTCCAATCAAAACTTCTCTATTGGTATGATTGTCATCCACAACTAAAATATGCAATTGTGACATTTCAACGCTTGGTAGTACCTGCGTAGAACCGATACTGTGTTTCATTAACACATCAAAACTAAAGCAACTTCCCTTGCCAATCTCACTCGATATTGAAACACTTCCTCCCATAAGCTCACACAACTTTTTAACGATGGCCAGGCCAAGTCCCGTACCGCCATACTTTCTTGTTGTCGAAGCATCTACCTGAGAGAATGAGTCAAATAACTTACTTTGTTTCGATTTTGATATACCAATGCCCGTATCACGCACTTGGCATTCAAAGCGTAAACAATCTCTATCAGTTTTAACCAAACTGGCTGTGACAACAACTTCTCCGTGTTCGGTAAATTTAATTGCATTGCTGACTAAGTTTGTCAATATTTGCCTTAATCGACTAGGGTCCCCTCTGACTTCTGACTCATCGACTTTGGTCATATCCAGTACTAATTCAAGTCCTTTATCTTGAGCTTGCATCGCCGCTGATTCAGCAAAATCGCCAAGTACGCCACGTAAATCATACTCTAATTCTTCTAGCTCCAACTTACCTGCATCGACTTTAGAAAAGTCTAAAATATCGTTAATTAAACCTAACAATGATGTTGCACTATTTAAGGCAACCCTCGCCCGATGGCTCTGCTCCTCATTCAACTGCCCATTGAGTAATAAATTAAGCATACCTAACACACCATTCATGGGAGTTCTTATTTCATGACTCATCGATGCCAAAAATTCGCTTTTCGCTAGGCTTGCTTGCTCCGCAGCAACTTTAGCTTCTTCTAATACCAATTCAGATTCAACTTCGCGGGTAATATCTTGCTGAATACCGACATAAGCTTTTAGTTTACCGGCACTATCGAAGACAGGTGACAATTTTAAATTATTCCAAAATGGTTCACCATTTTTTTTGTAATTAATAAGCTTAATAGAGAGCTTTTGATGCGACTTGATAGCTTTTCGCATCTGAATTTGGGTTTCTTTTGAGGTTTCTTTTCCTTGCAAAAAGCGACAATTTGTACCCAACACCCGCTTGTCATAACCACTCATCTCACAAAATGCTCGGTTAACAAAAGCTAAGGGAAGTTCAGGCTGTGTTGCATCTGCAATAGAAATACCTACAGTGCACGATTCAATTGCTTCAGCAAGCATATCATTATGTTCTTTGGCCTCTTGCAGAGCACCTTGATACAAGCGCTGTTCTGTGATGTCTGTGAGCGAACCTGCCATTCTAACCGCTTTGCCCTGATCATTTTTAAGGGCAACACCTTTAGCACGAAAATAGCGATATTCATGGGAAAACACTTGTATTCTCAACTCCAAGTTAAATGGGGTGTTATTTTTGAAATGGTTTTGCAATTCACGCTTAACTAACGCTTTGTCTTCGCTATGAATGCGAACCTCGATTGCACTAAGTTGATTTGGAAAAAGCTCAACGTCATCTCTATCGAAGCCGAGTAACTCTCTAAATCTGGGTGCAAAGTAAATATTATGTTTCTCTAAATCCCAATCCCACAATCCATCGTAGCTTCCTTCAATAGCCAGTTTATATCTATCTTCATTCGCTTTTGCTCGCTGTTCGGAGTGTTCAATACGACGAAAGGGGTTTAATAACAATTGCTGTCCAAACACCAGCAGTAACCCAAATGATAAGGTTAAGCTTAACGTCACCGCCCAGCCTATGCTTTTTTGAAATTGACTTACTTTTTCATTAAGGCGACTTGACTTGACAAAATACTCGTAAGTAATGCCTGTTGTTCCTATTACTTGTTTATTGATGCTAACGTAATCACTATTCGAGTCAAGATTACTATATTGAACCCACTTTCCACTTAATGAGATAGCCGTTGTATAGTCCTGCTTGGCAGCAAGTAATACGTCGTTTAAATCAATACTAAACCCTGCCAATAAAACGCCTTCAATAAAACCGTTATAACTGATTGGCACGGCTATTTTAAACATTTGTGAATCACCCATTGGCGCAAGCACAATGGCTTTATCACTCTCACCACTGATTATTTTTTGCAGCCATAATGAATGGTTGTCAATAAAGCTCTCAGAAAAACTACTGCTATAAACTGTTTCACCTAGTACATTAACTATTTGAATAGCTTCTTTTTGACCGAGTAAGGTTAGCTCATCGAAAAAGTCAGGCAGTGAAGCTGCAGAATGTCCACTTCCCATTACCCCTTGTACCAAAACTGGTTGATGCGCCAAATCAAGTAGCAACTGTACTCGAGTTTCTAAAAATTGTTCTAGGTAATTTTTGGTCAGTTTCGCTTCAACCTGACTGGTATTTATTTGCAGTTGTGTTACCGATTCGTTTGCTTTTTTTCCTACTAAAATAAGGCTTATACTCACCGATAAAAATAAACTCATTATCAAAAATGCATAAAATAGCTTATCTGATTTGAGCCTAAACACTCTACTTAATGACTGATTTATCATTTAACTTCCTGTTTAATTGGGGCAGAAGCACCACGCCACCATCATTATCATATTTTGCCATGCAAAAATCGGCCAAACCAAGTGCTTCATGAGCATCATCTTTATCCGCAGACCAAGTTGAAAAAGGTACTTCGTATGTCTTAATAAGGCCCACGACAGGCGAGTTTATTTGTTCCAAAGCACCTCGCAATGCAGCTCTATTATGCTTTATATCATCGGTCAATGTGATATTAGACAAAGCACTTATTAACAGTCGACCAAGATCATAGCTATGCACAAAGCCGGTAGGTGCGGGTAGTATTTCGATGTTTTTCATCGCAGCAGGAAATAATGCTTGAGCAGATGTCACAGCCACTTTCGCTTGAGGGTATCGCTTATAATCGCGAAGTGAAAAGCAACTTTGAATAAAGTGCAATACCACACCTTGCTTCAAAGCAGCTTGAGCAGATGACCAAAAATTTCCTCCGGTGATCCCCCAGTGACTTACAATGGGTATCTGTAACTCTTTAGGAAAACTCGACATCGCATTAACAAAATGACTTCCTTCTAATGCATTGCCCACAAACACAATACAACCCGCATCATTTTGTATAATTTCTCGAATCATAATTTTGGCACTATTTAATTGCGTATTCCAATTAAACCAAGTAACCGCCGGAGCATTATTTACACCCGCAGCATCACGTATTGTTTTATAATTAGATTTACCCCAAGGTGTATTCTCTAAAAGTGTATGTATTGATTTGCACTCAAGTGCTCGCTTTGCGTGTTCAACCAAAGTGAAGCCTGCTTTGGTATCATCAATTGACAGTCGGTACACCCAATTAACGCCATCAGGATAACGGGTTATTGGCCCGCCAGCTGCCCAAGGAATAAGCAGCAACACGCCATTTTCATTAATAAAGTTACGATATTTGATATACGGGGGCGAATGCAATCCCCCAAGAATGGCAAGTGCATCAGAGTCATCTATAAATTGCCTAATATGCAAAAGGCTCCGATTACTGTTGCCTCTATGATCTTTTTCAACCAATTTAAGTTGGTAGCCTTGCACCTGATTATTTACTTCAGCTAGCGCCGTGATCAGCCCTATTTTCATCGCGTTAGCCGATGCCAGATGGTTTGAATAATCAGAGTCGTGATAAATTTTAAGTACTCGCGTTTTGTCCTCTGCATTGGCGTACATACCAATAAAGTACAAAAATACAAGCCAATAATAGAATTTCATAAACTAACTAGTTAACGCAATCATAGCCTTAAAAGTAGCTCAACTTTTTAAAATTTGCAGTACTTACATAGCGATATATCATAAACTTTATGAACTATGAGCATCTTGTAATTATCATGAGGTATGAACACTTACCCTAGTAGCAAAAATATTATAGATACCCATACTCTTATCATGCTTTAAGCATAGTTAACTGTGCTTCGATTACTTGCCAAGTTTGTTCGTCATTTATGATACGACCATGTCCTAAACCTTGAGTTGTGATTAACGTTAAATGCGAGTGAATTTTTGCAACCTTTTCAGTTAAATGATGAAATGCAAATTTGTCTTCCAAATCATGTACAATCACAATGTTCTTATGCTTAGCTAAGTGATGCTCAGGCAATAGATTGTCAAAAATCATATCGTGCTGGTTTTCTACTGATTTGATCACTGTATTGAATAAACGCTTGGATATGCCCGTTGCCAAAATTCGTTGCTCAAAACCGGTATAAAAATCAAATGGAGGCGCAATGAGAATATGAACATTGGTGCTTACTCTATTAAGTGCGGCAATACTTCCCATTGAATGACTAATTGTTGCTGCAATGGGTAAGTCTATGTGCGCCTTTACCGCGTCTAAACCTCGAACAAAAAGCGGTAAATTAGCTTCTTTACCCGCGCTATTTCCATGCGCGTAATGGTCAAACGCGATAACTTTAAATCCAAGTGCCGCAACTTTTTCCATAAGTGGATAGAACTGCCCTGTACTGCCGGACCAGCCATGGGTGAACAAAACAATGGGACCATCACCCAGCTCATAAATATGTAATTGCTCAAACTGAGTATTTAGCTTGTATTCCTTCATTGTATTTGGCTTTATAACTTTGGACTGATGACGAACGGGTGTCAGCAATAATCGCTGTACACACCTTTTACCCAAGCTTGGGGCAATACGCGCTACTATGCCCGATACCATTTTTACAGCATAATAGCTTAAAGATTTTCGGTGTTGTTGCTCAGAAAAATAAATTTTACTACTCATATTTTTTATCCTTGATAGCGCTTAATTAAACGCGATAGTGCCAAGTTAAATCTGGTGTGTGTATCGTCTTCAAATCCAACCCACCTCATATGTTGCGAGCCCAAATATAAAGAATACAGTTCGTAGGTAAACTGTTTTGCATCAGTTTGCTCTCTCAGCTCTTTTGCTTCGATAGCTTGTACGACTAATTTATTGAGATAACTGAGCCAGCTTTGCAATAAAGATTTAACCAGATCTCGCACCGCACCAAGTTGATCGTCAAACTCAACAGCTGCAGAGATAAATATGCAATTGCAAGCTTTACCTTGATACCAACCTTGCCATAGCTCACAAGTTTTTAATAACTTAGCCAACGGTGAAAATTGCTTATTGATTGGAGCAATTACAGTTTGTGAAAACAATGCATGTGCATGTTCCAAAACAGCCAACTGTAAATTTTCTTTTGAGTTGAAATGCGCAAACAACCCAGATTTAGACATGTTCATCACTGCTGCTAAACCACCAATTGTAAGGTCATTTAGGCTTGTTTCAGTGGCGATATTAAGCGCAGTGGCCAATATTTGCTGCTTAGTATGCTTACCTTTATTCATTAACATCACAAAATAGAACGAACGTTCGTTTATAATATACGCAATATGAATCTTTGCCAACTAAATCTATTTGCCAACTAAATCTATTTGCCAACTAAATCTATTTGCCAACTAAATCATTACGATAAGAATTACTTTTGCTTGCTTATGTGGTTTATCTGTACAAGATACAACAGTGAAAAGTAATATTACATGTCAAAAGTTCTGACTTACAACTAGCCCACAACTGGTTATGTGACAGGTATCAGTTCTTTGTTTGCAGCACGTCAAATTAGAATGTAGCAAAACGAAGGCATTTATTATGCACGAAATAGATTATATTTTTTTACCACAACCAAAATAGCTACATTAGTAGTATGCGATGGTTCAGTAGAGCATATTCTTCATATGACGCTTTCGCCCATTTTTTTGAATCTTTGAGAAAAAAATATGACTTTTACTAACCAGTAAAAGAGCAACAACACGAGTATCAAGACTGGTATCCAGAGCAAACCTGACGCTTTAACGGCTTCAGGAAAAACGTCCTGTGATAAAAAGGACATCATTGCAAAAATAAATGCCAAGCACATACGCCACAAATGTCGTGCAATTCTATGTACACCTGCTATTCCTCCATTTACCAGCATTTTGGTATCAAAAATCGCAGCAAGCAATGCCAAAGTACCTGTAACAAAGTAAAAAGGAGTCATGTTGGGTGGAATACCATACATTTGTTCTCCATGAGTCACTTGCCAACCCAGATAATACAGGGTAAAGGATGTTAGATAAGCCATTACACAAGCAAAGATTTCAAACTTCCCTATTTGTTCAGGCGGTCGTCTAACGGTAAGCCAAGAGGTTGTTATTAGATAAAGTGTCAGTAAGCTAAAAGATGGCATTTGAGAAAGCATAATATCAAGTGCAAGTGCGCTTAATGAGACAAAAATCATAGAGAAAAAGAAGACATTGCCTATCTTTTTATGCAAGCCGCTACCTTTTGTAGTAATAAGTACCAGTAGGCCTGATACCAATGCCAGAGTTCCTGCTAGAATATGCACCGCATACATAGTTACTTTCCTTAAAAAGTTTTGATTGGCTGCTAACTAAGCAATGTCTATACCATAGTATGACTGGTAATGTCAGGCATACTAGTTTGCTGTTTTTTCTAGCAGAAAGTTAATGGTTTAGGCAAAGCTGAGGCTACCTAGAATAGCTATTTTATGTAAGTTAGCCAACCACACAGAATAAATCGTCAACCCGCATTACTCGCTAAAATCAACGTATCCTAAATGACTAAAAGATAATTTTTTTGTGTGATTGACTAAATAATGGCTTAAATGTACATATAACTGCTGGTGTTATTTTCAAAGTGTACATAGTGAGTTTACTAAATCTTATTCAGTAAACTTCAAGCGAAACAGCACAACTTCCAAATTTTGATTTTATGTTTACAAAACATTTAAGAAAAAGACTCTATTGTGCACGTTTGGCCACTTTTTAGTGCTCGAATCAGGGTAGAAATGAATTACTCGATAGAGATTAATAACAATAATTAATCTCACGTAAAATGATGAAATGCTTTAGTATGCTTGGTGATTAAGGCTGATTTTTGATGTTAAAACATGATCTTGCCACTGCCCTGCAATTTTTAAGTATGACTTGGCTAAGCCTTCTTTTTCAAATCCAAGTCTATTTAATAGTTTCTCCGATCGTGTATTAGAGGGCATATAATTGGCCATAATACGATGTAAGTCGTACGCGTCGAACGCATAATCAATAGAAGCTTGGAGCATCTCAAACATTAACCCTTTACCTTGCTCTTGATGACTTACTGAGTAGCCTAAATGACACGCCTTGAATACTCCATGTACAATGTTTGAAAAAGTGCATAGACATATTATTTTTGTTTGTGCTTTATTCACCCAATAAGGGGTAAAGTTGTACCTAGCTCAAACTGTTTAAAGTTATTTGCCACGCGTTGTTGAGTAAGAACCTCGCTATAATACTTAGTATCCCTATATGGCTCCCATCTTTGCAAATGTAAGCGATTATCGCTTTCAAATTGCCTTAACATGCCAATATGGTCGGGTTGTACTACCGTTATTCTTAAGCGCTCTGTATTTATTTTTGGGATAAGCTTCAACACCTACTTTCCTGTATAAACAATAATGAATGGCAAAGCCTAACTATATTATATATTTATCAAACATAATGTTACAGCAAATAAAAAGCAGCTTAACGCTGCTTTTAGCTCACATAGTTTATACAAAAACCTATTAAGGCGCTGCACCACTGCCCATTTGGCTTTGAATGTAGTTTTGTACACCAATTAGCTTAATCAGCCCTAAGTGCTGTTCGAGCCAATAAATATGATCTGTTTCAGTATCATCTAACAGCTGCTCAAGCATTTGACGAGTTACATAGTCATTTTCTTTTTCACACTGCGCAATAATCTTTTTTAAACTTGCTGCAACCGTCATTTCTGCAGCTAAGTCATTTTCCAACATTTGTTGTACATTATCACCCACATGAATTGGAGCGCGAGACGCAGTATCAGGTGTGCCTTCCAAAAATAAAATACGCTCAATAATACTTTTAGAGTGGTCAAGTTCTTCATCATATTCATGAGCAAGCTTGTCACCTAATTTGCCTAGGCCCCAATCTTCATAAATTTTTGAGTGTGCTAAGTATTGATCCATTGATGTTAGCTCTAGCGTTAACTGCTGATTAAGTAAATCAATAATTGTTTGACTGCCTTGCATAGGTTACTCCTCAATCTGCGATTGCAGATAGTTTTCAATGCCAGTGTGTTTAATCAAGTGTTGTTGTGCTTCTATCCAATCAACATACTCTTCTTCATACTCTAAAATCTCTTCAAGTAATTCACGGCTGACAAAGTCATGTTCTTGTTCACACAATGCAATGGCAGATTTAAGCTCTGGAATTTGTTCCATTTCAAACGCTAAATCACAACTGAGCATTTCTTCTGTTTGCTCGCCAATATGCAACTTTTCTAAATGCTGCAAATTTGGAAGCCCTTCTAAAAACAAAATCCGTTCGATTAAATCATCGGCTTGCTTCATATCTTTAATCGACTTTTTGTAGGCTTTTTCATTAAGCTCTTCCAAACCCCAATTTTTATACATACGTGCATGCAAAAAATATTGGTTTATCGACGTGAGCTCTAAAGTCAGTATTCTGTTTAGTACATTTAAAACTTGCTTATTACCCTGCATGGGGCCCCCTAAAAAAACAAACACTCGCTCATTAACACTAGTTCAAAACATGGAGGGTGCAAGATTGATTAGCACTAAATAAAAAATTAATATATCCTTTTAAAATAAATGACTTATAACATTATTGAGAGTGATTAACATTGCTAATTACAGTTGTAGTTACAATACGTTTCCTACCGTTACTTATGGCAAATTAACGGGCCACTTTAACACGATAAAAATGACTTAAAGAGGAGATAAACTCTACTACAAATGTTTTTTAATTTGCACATTTAGCCGCTTCGCTAAACGCACTAAATTCGCTCTATCAATTTGTAACGCACGCGCTGTAGCCGACCAGTTTAAATTATGCTCTTCAAGTGCTTGAATTATTTTGCCGCGTTGAAAGTCATCTACCGCCACTTTAAGAGCCTGTGTTGCGTTTGCGGTTGAAGGAACACTGACCTTAGTTTCTGTGACTATGTTACTGGTTTGCAACTCACAATATTTCGGTTCAATACAGATAATGTCTGCTGGCCACTGGGCTTGTTTTGCTCTGAGTGCACTTCGGCTAATCACATGCTCTAACTCTCGAATGTTACCCGGCCAATCATACTGCTTTAAAATTGTTTCAAGCTTTGAATTTAACGTTACCTGCTTTATGCCCAGTTTCTTGCGTACTTGTTCTATAAAAAACCCTGCCAGTAGGGGAATATCATCACGGCGATCCCGCAGCGGTGGTACATTTATAGGGTAAACGCTGAGGCGATGGTATAAGTCAGCTCGAAAACGCCCTTGTGAAACTTCATTCTCAAGGTTACGGTTAGTTGCTGCTATAACACGTACATTCACCTGTTCAGTTTTATCAGCTCCTACAGGCTGAATTTCACCACTTTGAAGTACACGCAATAATTTACTTTGAATAATCAGTGGCAATTCACCTATTTCATCTAAAAAAAATAGTGCCACCATCAGCTAGCATAAATTTACCTTCGCGGCTTTTATCCGCACCAGTAAATGCCCCCTTGCGGTGACCAAAAAATTCACTCTCAGCCAAAGTTTCAGGTAAAGAAGCGCAATTAACTTGAACAAAAGCTTGCTCAGCACGCGGCGAGTATTTATGAATATTGCGCGCTACCAGCTCTTTACCTGTACCCGTTTCACCATGTACTAATACACTAAAGTCAGAACTAGCAACCAACTGTATGTCGCTGCAAAGTGAAAGCATAGCAGTGCTTTGCCCAACCATGTCGTGAGTCGCTTGATTTAACGCTAAGACAAGCGCATTACCATGCTGTGCTTTGCGCAACAGTTGCTCGTTATACATAGCGCATTTAACATGTTCAGTAACAATGTCATTTACATGCTGTAAGAACGATTCACTATAATGGCTAAAGCTTCCAGGAGTTAGGCTATCTAATGTTAAAATGCCTAATAACCGCTGCTCATCAAACAAGGCTAACCCCATACACGAATGCACAGGCATATCACCATCTGTCGCTAATAACAGCCCATCGTAGGGATCTGGTAAATCACAGTGTTCATCAAAACGAAGTGGCCCACGAGCTTGACTAATAGCCGCTAAACGTGGATGCGCGTTAATATCAAAGCGCCGTCCAAAAGAGTCTCTGGTTAACCCATCTAGTGCCACTGGCGTGAGCATACCGTTTTGGTTAAGCAATAGTGCCACTGCATCAGCATTAATACAGGCTTTAATAGCCTGTATTAATGCACTATAAAAGCCATTAACCGAATCAGTTAGTTGTGACGGTTGAGCTCGAGTCAGAGCAATACTCAGCGTAAGTAGTTGTGATAGCGCTTGCGGCTTCATGTCAAAATGACTCATATAGTTAATTGTGAACATAAAATAATATGTCAAAATGACTTCACTTTCAAACTTTAAATCATAATACTCTGATTTTTAACAACATTAAAATTGGCACGTTGAATGCTATAACTAAACACTATTAATCAGTCCAAGGTGCTTAGTATGCAAAATGTCACCCTTATTTTAAAAACCGCTAATATCGCGTTAGGGCTGTTCGCCCTTAGCTTTAGTGCCAGTGTAATCGCAAGCTACCCTTTAGCTGACTATTTTAGTCTACCTTGGCAAATCTCATTACACATCTCAACGATTGTCATTGCAGGATTATTTAAGCTCAGCTATGTGGCGCGCTGTGTGTGCCAATACCAACTTGGTATGGAGGTAAAATAATGCGCCCAATCAATTTATTAGAGCCCATAAGTGCGCATGCTAAATGGTATCAAATTGAACAATGGCCATTATTTATGCTGGCATTTAGACCGCTATTTTTATCAGCTGCCATATGGGCGGTGATCAGTATTGGACTCTGGGCAGGGTTATTAATGGGCCAACTAACATGGCATGCCCCCATTACTGCCACACTTTGGCATGCACACGAAATGATTTTTGCTTTTGCAGGGGCTGTTGCCGTTGGCTTTTTGCTAACAGCCGCACAGACTTGGACCAATGTACCCAGTATTAGCGGTTATAAGCTAGCTTTGCTTTTAGCTATTTGGGTCCTTACCCGCGTCATATTTTTTACTCAACCACAAGTCTTGTTAGTGGTGTTAATAGGTCAACTCGCATTTTGGCTTATCGCCATTACAGTACTGAGTAATATGCTCATTCGTGCCAAATCAAAGAATAATTATATATTTATTGTGCTGTTAACTGGGTTGTGCATATTCAATACACTATTTTTTATATTACTGATGCAACAAGATTTTGCTTTAGCACGCATATTTACTCAGGTTGCCGTATTGATGTTTATGTTACTCATTGGCATAGTCGGTGGCCGTGTGATCCCTTTTTTCACGGCCAGAGGACTGGAACTGACGCAGCAAGTGCGTACACCCAAACTAGACCAGTTGTTACTTTGGGTTAGCGTTTTGGGTATTACGGGTTTTGTATTGAGCCAAGTATTTAAGTTAGCACTGAACCCTGGTTACCTATTGATTTTAAGCGCCTTGTTGCACGTTATCCGCACTGTATTGTGGTTTAACGCAAAAATTTTGTTTGTGCCTTTACTTTGGTCACTGCACCTAGGCTACATCCTTGGTGCAATTGGATTATTACAGCTGGGAATCAACTTTTTCACCCCACTTATAGCCTTTACTGATGCTTTGCATTTGATCACGCTTGGTAGTATTGGCTTGATGATCATCGCCGTCATGGCTCGAGTATCTTTGGGCCATACAGGTCGGCCCTTGCAAGTTCCCCACACTGTTAGCTTGGCGTTTATGGCCGTTGCAATAGGTGCTATATGTCGTGCCTTTTTACCCTATTTTATTTCCCCACACCTAGCTTGGCTATACAGCGCAATACTTTGGTGTGTTGGCTTTAGCTTATTTGTTCATCACTACTTTAACGTGTTAACGCAACAGCGCGTTGACGGTCGTCGTGGTTAATTTTTTACCTTTGGAGTTACTATGTTATCTCAGCGCACTATTTCTTTAGTTAAAAGCACAATTCCTCTTTTAAGCGACGCGGGTACTGCGGTCACCGCGCATTTTTATCAGCGAATGTTTACCCATAACCCTGAACTTAAAAACATTTTTAATATGACTAACCAACAAACGGGCAAGCAACAATTCGCGCTATTTAGCGCCATTGCGGCCTATGCTACTCATATTGATAATCCATCAGTACTACAACAGGCCATTACTCGTATTAATCACAAACATGTTAGTTTAAATATCCAAGCAGAGCATTACGATATTGTTGGCTACCATTTAATTGAAACACTCAAAGAGCTAGCGCCAGAGCAATTCACACCAGATATAGAGCAAGCATGGCGCGAAGCCTACGCCCTATTGGCCGATTTATTTATTAGTCAAGAAGAAGGCCTATATCAAAAAACTCAGAGTCAAGTCGGTGGCTGGCGTAATGAGCGTGAATTTACCATTGATACCATTGTAAAAGAGTCAGAAAACGTAAAAAGCTTTTACCTTACCCCCAATGATAAACGCCCTATTACCCATTACCAAGCGGGTCAGTTTATTAGTGTAAGTGTACAACCTGAACAAAGTGCCAATACGCAAATTCGCCAATATTCCCTGTCGCAGTCGCCTAAGGCAAACCATTATCGCATTAGTGTGAAAAGACAAGGGCTGGTGTCAACGCACTTGCACCAATTAAATACAGGCGACACAATCACGCTTTACCCACCAGCAGGGGACTTTGTGCTACAAAATACCCCAAATGAAAAAGTATTTATCAGTGCTGGCGTGGGCATTACCCCCATGATGGCAATGCTAGAGCAGGCGATAAATTCTGCAACAACTCGCAGGTTAGCGTTTATTCATGCTTGTGTCGATGAGGCTGAACATAGCTTTAGGCCGTTCATCGAACAGTCACACGCAAACTTGAGCAAAGAAATTTGGTATGAAAATAGCGATGCAGGCGATCAAACAGGACGTATTCAACTGAGTCAAAGCAAACTTGAACTACCATTAACACATGGTGAATTTTACCTCTGCGGCCCCACTGCGTTTATGGCAGCAATTAAACAGCAGTTACTTGATCTGGGTGTTGAGTCGCAGCGTATTTTGTATGAAGTATTTGGGCCACATGAGGCGCTGTGAAAATCCCCTATTAGTGAAAACAGCCTGTGCACTTAGTCAAAGGCCCAAACACAAGTTCAGGTGATAGTTAGTTCCGAACGACCAATAACAAACTCAAGGTGGCAGCTGGTAAGTTCAATATAACTGCCCTGATTGCCACCTTAAAGCCGTTGCTCTAACGAAGGTCAGGATCTTATTAAGCTTTTGACTTCAATAACAAAGGGCCTGAAACAAGCTCAGGATGACTAGGGGACTATATAGACTCTCTGCAAATATCAAAAAGAAGTAGTTAAAATAAATTAGATAAGAGTGACGATTATTTTCACTCACACATCCGTAACAAAGCTTTACACAAAGATTGAGCAATAATATTGTAGCCTATCATTATCGAAACCTAATCAAAATCGGTGAAGTATCATTTGCATAAGTATCCAATTTTAATAGCGGGCCATGTGTTATTTTGGCTAAGTTATTTAACTGCTGAACACATAAGTCACTTACTTTATGGTGAAAACCATTGGCAAGGGAGCGTGTTTTCGTCAGTATTTATCATGGTCGCGAGCGCATTACTTGCCATGCTTTTTATAAAGCTCGAAAAAAAATCCGTCAGAGTAAGATATACATTGGTATTATTTTTAGGCTTACTGACTCTAGTTTTTTGGAATAACTTAACCAGTATTTTGCACGGCCACACCAGCTTAACCGCTTTAATACAAGCACCTATATTAGAGTCACTTACTGGTAGCGCGTATCGTGTCTTGTTGATTATTGCTTGGGCAGGATTACTTGCTTCGGGCTATAACTACCTACAAAAAAAAGCACATGCTAAAGCAATAGAACAAGCTCAGCACACCGCTAAAGAAGCACAGTTGCAACTGTTAATGACCCAGCTTAATCCACATTTTTTATTTAACGTACTCAACTCCTTAGATGTGGCTATATTAGACAAAGATACTAAAACTGCACATCAAATGCTGATAAAACTCAGTCAATTTCTACGCACTACGCTGGAGCACAAATTCGATAGAAAAATACCACTTCACCAAGAGCTTTCCTTGCTCAACCACTTTGTAGAAATTGAGCAACAGCGCAGTAAACAGCACATCCAATTTAATTATCAAATACAAAACGATGCCGAGCAGGCCTATTTACCGCCACTGATTTTGCAACCATTAATGGAAAATGCCATCAAATTCAGCAGACAAATAATGACTGATTGCGAGATAACACTTGTTGCAACCATCCGCAATAAATTACTGTGTATCAATATCAGCAACCCATACATAGAAACGGCATATTCAAATACTAACGGCACGAATACAGGGCTTAATAACGTGAAAAATCGAATAGAATTACTATATGGCAGCAGCGGGCAATTTTGCATACAAATTGGAAACAATCGATTTAATGTCAATTTGGTCATTCCTTTAGAAGTTGCAGCATGACAATAAATTGCTGGGTAATTGACGACGAACCTGCAGCACACAAAGGGTTAGAACTTGCGCTGCAAAACCATAGCGACTTTAGCGTTGTTTATCATGGTTATAGTGTGGACGAGCCCGCTGCGCTAAGTTTGCCTAAACCGGATGTGGTATTTCTAGATATTGAAATGCCAAGGCAAAATGGCTTTGCACTATTAAAATTGTGGAACGAGCCACTACCTCATATTGTGTTTATTACTGCCTATGGGCAATACGCCGTGGCTGCATTTGATAATAATGCGCTTGATTACTTACTCAAACCAATTGAGCAAGAGCGGTTTAATATCATGATAAATAAAGTCAGGCAGCATATTAAACAGCAAACGCTGGTATTAAAACGAGCTAGGGTAGAAGCATTTTACGAACAACTAAAACTGCAAACCTCACAACTTGGGTTGAGTGTAAAAACCAGCGAGGGGCTTTTTTACATAAAGCAAAAAGACATCCTTTATATTGAAGCAGTTGCCGATCACCTCGCATTACATTTTGCAGACAAGGTAATGTTATCAAGGGACTCCTTTAAACGTCTCAGCTTAGAGTTAGACGATAAATTCTTTTCTCGCTCACATAAATCCTACATGGTCAATTTGGCACATGTCCGTAAAGTAGAAAAGGGCCGATTTGGCGATGCGCTACTGCAAATGAGTAATGGCGAGTCGGTTAAAATGAGCCGCCGTTATAAGGCGCTGCTAGTGCAGCTAAATAAAGTGAACAACAATGCAGCCACATAGCGTAAATTTATAGCCGCTTACTGACTTTTAATCGTTTACCTATTTGAGCTATGTCAATGTAACCTCAAAATCACCTAGAGGTTACCTTCTGTATGCACAACCCAAAAAGTTACCAAAATATAAAAAAGCGGCTTCGCAAATCCAGTTTCATTCCTTTTATAAAACAAAAGCTTGCTACTATTAGTTGTGTTGTATTGTTGATACCTGCTTCAACATACGCGCTTGATAAAGCTACTGCCGTAAGTCAAGAATCTGAAATCATCAGTAAAGTAATTAACGCCTATGGCGGTGATGCGTTAATTAACGCAAAAAGTATCAAGGTGTTAGATTACAATAAAGGCCCGTGGCCCGGAGAAAGTGAAATACCTGGTGAGCCTGAAATATGGCGTATCAATGAAGAGCTTATTATCGACTTTGAAAACAAAAAAAGAGTCTGCTATCTTATCGTGCGCCTCGTACTACCCTTGATTTAGAAAAATGGATTCATGATGGTAAAAAAACCGTTATGTACGACATTTTGCATAACAAATACTCTGTCGAAGAGTGGGCCAGTTACGAGTGGTTAGGCAGCTCACTGATACGCAGTAGCGATACGTTACAAGCTAGGCGATTGCACACTGATTTAAAGTCAGCTCAGTACATAGGTAATGAATACTATCGAGGTAAGGTGCATCAAAAATTAGCCGTCACCTTAAGTTCAGGCACACAATTTACTTATTTTATTGATATAACATCTGGGTTGATCCGTAAAATACAACGGTCCCACCCGCGCATTGGCAATATGCTTTATGTGTTCTCCAACCATCAGACAGTTAATAAAGTGGTATTTGCACAAGATCTCAACTTTTTCATCAATGGCACATTACGCATTACTTCTGTCGAGCGCAATATAGAGTTAAACCCAAATATCACTCGCGCTTTTAAAGGTTTTGATAACTTTACTCAGTGGGGAGATACTTTTAACTACTCTGGTTTACATATTGAAAAGCGTGCTGACGGTGTTTACCAAGTAGGAAAAGGCCGTGCTTTATCGATTTTTATTGAACATTCTGACTATTATATTGCGCTTGGGGCAGCAAATGCGATAGAAAACAATTTTGCCGAAATCAAAAAGCGCACTAACAATGACAAACCAATTAAGTACTTTATTGTTACCCACCATCATAACGCAAATTTACAAGGGCTTGATAAAGTACTCGCGCTAGGCGCAAAGCTTGTCTTCTCTGACGCACATAAAAGCGTCATTACTGAGTCATTATCGTCAAAGTCTTCAGCCGATGACTTTGTTGTGGTGCCCGACAGAACTCCCTTTAACATAGGTAATCTCACACTCAGTGACATTGCCACAGCACACGCTCAGCATTACCTTTTAGTCTATTTGCCTAAACATAAAATGGTCTTTGCAGAGGACCATTATGTCACTAACTTAAAAACGGCTAAGCCGCGTATTTATCACGATATGGTGCGCTTTGCTCAAGCACTTGACGAACTTAATATCGACGTGGAAAAACTGATTGATATTAGAGGGTGGCGGCAACTTAACATCGCAGATTTTAAACGTTGGACCCGCGACTTTACAGCCAAAACATGTCCAAAAGACTATGCTATTTGCACTAAAGGGTAAGTAATAAGTAAAAGGCAGAGCATAGAGTAATACTAGGCTCTGCTAAACAGGTGGACATAAGATCAGTAATTACAAACCGCCGAGTACTTTTGCTCGGATCACAGTTCTAAATTCCTCGACCATTTTGTGTTTTTCTGGCTCACGTTGGCGGTCAAACACATGGTTATAAAATAGGCTAATACTTACATCTTCATCAGGATAGTAATAACTACGAGTGATATATCCATTGTTATAACCACCATGAACATAGGCCATTTTACCATTTAGGTGAGTATTTTTACTGTTTTCAGTAAGAACGATAACACCACCGCCATACTGCCTGTGTTCGTCTAGTTTATTTAACAAGCTCAACATCTGCTGTTTTATTTGCTCATTAAACGGCGTTAACGCTTTACCAAACGCCCGGTAGAATTTTGCTAAGTCTTTTGTGGTGCTAACCATACCGCCATCGGCTGCGCGGTAGCCTAAATTAACATGGCGGTAGCTTTTAAGCTTACCTGCTTGCAGCTCATACCCATCTACCAATACACCATCAATATCTTCTCTTTGATAGTAAAAAGTATTTGCTAAACCCAATGGCTCTAGAATACGTTGTCGTATTTCAATTGCTAAGTCATATCCCAAAATATGGTCGATTATCATTCCTAGCAATAAATAATTAGTATTGGAATAGTCAAAGCCATGGCCTGGCTTAAATATGGGGGGTTGCCCATATGCGTAACCCAGCATTTCCAACTCACTCCAATCATGGTTTGGTATCTGTTCAACCTTGTGCCAAAAACCCGGTGTCGATAAGTAATCGTATAAACCACTGGTATGCGTTAACAAATGTCGTATCGTGATTTTATCCATATTAGGCAGCTGACTTATAATGTTTTTACTTAGGTAATAGTCGATTGGTTTATCTAAATCAATTTGCCCTTCTTGCGCCATCAAAAAAGTGATTGTTGCAACAAAGCTTTTCGTATTGCTGGCAATTCTGAACAAATGCTCTGGCAAAAGTGGGGTGCTATTTTGAATATTTGACAAACCACTCGTATAAGCGCGCTCAAAATTTGGGGTTTCTATGTAGACCGAGACACCCGTTAACCCACTTCGCACGACTTTATCTAGAAGTGCTTGATAATCTTCATTTACATCAAACGATATAACGTCTGTCGAAGGTTCTTTAGCAATCGGTGTATCTATATTCTGCGATTTTTTACCACCACATGCGACTATTAAAAGCATTCCTAAACACAAAAGTAGAGTGTGCGACTTCATGATATTTTCCTATGTTGACTGTACGACTCCTTTATAACAGGCACTGGTTTATATGCTGTCCCAAGTGATAATACAAAACAAATTCTTTAAATTGAAAACGTAGAAAAACATAGGGGATTATTTTAATAATATGAAAATAAAGCTTATTTTTATTAAATCACTTATAACTAAGCAGCTTTTTAAGCTCCCAGCAAAGGCAAATGCTTCACCTTGTGATAGGTTAAGGCAAGCTCAATACAGTGTTTAATTGCATGTATAGGAAGTGGATGATTTAACTTCAACACAATGGCCCTATTACCTTCAAACTGAAGTAAGCCACTATAAATTTGCCGAAAAGTATCAACCAATTTGGTATTGCAGTTAAAAAATAAGTAATAGTTGTCGGGAGATTTTAGCTTCCAGTCTATTCTTATTGGACTACCTGATTTAACCCGATAATTTGGCCCGCCCCATTTTAAAGATTCTTCGACTGCTCCCGCACCTATATCTTTGGCAACATCTAAGATTATCGCCCTTAGCTCATCAAGTGCAGGGCGAACTGAAGCAGGGTAGTTTTCAAATTTTACTTCAACTGCCTCATTCGTAATAACACCCATTATATTGCCCGTGATAACCAATACATTACATTAAGCAAAAACCGTTCATTTTGCTCTGCACTTTTTGATACGAGCCCAAGCTTTTTACCTGTAGGTACATATACTTGAGATGTAAACATACTGGCTTCTGCAAACACCGCAACCCGCCCTTTTCCTATCTCTAATACAGCCCCTTGAGACCAACCAGCTATAGAGATTCTAGGTGTTTGCTGGTTAACCTTAAATGGCTTATCTGGCAGTACTGCCACAGCGTCTTTAGGCAGTTGCAAAATATTTTTTGCATTGCTTGGTACTTTAAACGCATCTCCACCTAAACTTCGCACCTTCGTAACTTGTCCAGTTCGCTCTGTACTATTTAAGATCGGGTGCTGTTTTAAAGTCTTATTGTCTTTGCTGAAAGTAAATTTGCTAACATGCCCATTAGCAAATTCAAAGCCAAATGCAGCAGCAAGTTTTTCAGCGGCTTTAGGAAATGGAATATGGTCTGCAACCAAAAATAACGCACCTCCTTGTATTACCCATGCTTTAACTGCACTGATTTCTTCATCAGTAAAAGCGTTATAAAAAGGGCCGTCCCAGTTTCTGCTATTCTCCTTGTGTAGTGCATTAGCCAATACTAAAATATCAGCTTGTTCTAGGCTTTTTTTAGTAAGTACTTTTTTATTTGCTTTTACAACGTAGCCATCACTGCGCAATACCTGTGCAAACGGTTTATAACGGCCATTAAGGGTATGAAAATTATAATGAGCTTCGTCAATCAGCACTAATGGTGCTTGCTCTTTATTAAAGCGTTTAAACGTATTTTTAGGTTTAAAGTTAAGATCGGGTTGTTGAGGTGAACCATCTCCATTGCACGCCACAACCCCAAGTGCCATCAAAGTATAAAGTACAAATCTAAACAACATAAAACTAATATCCCTTTACTTTCTATGAAGTAGTCTTTGGTATCAAGCTTTGAGATACCATCCACATATTGTGATTTTAATAACGGGCCATTAATACGGTCAAAATAAATGTACCTTAAACGATATGCCTCATGCAATAGTTCGTCTAGTTACTTTCTAAACAAGTTTTTATACAGTGTTTTTGCTATCTGAGCCAAATTTACGGGAATAATCACAAACAAAGCAATGCCTTTATCAAAACCGGGGTTAACTTGGCAATAATATTGAATTTCTAACTTTTCGCTGGTTTTAAAAGCGATTAAGTCCTGTTGTAAATACTTACTTGCTCTATTAACCTTCACCAAACAACGTAACGAGTTAAACTGACTTAGTAAGCCACCTGAGTTGAAACGCTCAAATAATTGGGAGGGTGCTTGGTGAGTTAAGTGAGGCCAAATCACACCTGTTTTCTTAGCTATAGCACGATACATTGCAGGGCTGAGCATTGTATCGGCGTAATAATGCTTGCGCCATGGCCGTGTTAGCCATGCTTTAATACTTTGGCTTAGTGAGAACGCAAAGGTATTACCGCCTTGTCTAAACTTTGGCAAAAATGCAGCCGATGCTCTTATAACTGTGATATTTATTTCGTCACTAAAGGTCAGTAAACAATACCCCACCAGCTTATCATTATCATAATACAGCCGCAATTTTCTTTGATGCGGCTTTGTACATTCAAAGTACTTGGCTAAATAGTCTTTTACATTAACATTAGCAAAGCTCGCTTGAATAACGCCACCCACTTGCTGCTTTTGCGCATCATTCAGCCACTGCTTGGTTTGCGTTAAATCTGTTGTTTTGAGGTGCATAAACTATTTCCTGTTATTTTTGCACACTCTTGTGCAGCCATTACATTAGCCTTATCACTTTCCATTATAAACCCCACCAAAAGCACAGCATAAAAACCTTATATCTATACTATTTGAATGTGTTAACTTACCAAAAAACAAACTTAATTGGTAAAATTGATGACTAACACCCTACTAAACAATGATATAAAAAAAATACTAATAGTCTGTATGGGTAATATCTGCCGCTCACCTACAGCCGAAGCCGTGTTAAAGAAACAACTATTAGATGCTAGGCTTGATATTGAAGTCGATTCAGCTGGCACCATCGCTTATCATCAAGGAAATCCCCCTGATAAGCGCAGCATGGCTGCAGGTATTAAACGTGGTTATAATTTTAATGCCATGCAAGCTCGACAAGTCAAACCATTAGACTTTGAATATTTTGATTTGATTTTAGCAGCCGACAAAGCAAACTTAGCCGATTTAATGGCACTTTGCCCTGAGCAATATCAGCATAAAATACAACTTTTTTTAGCGTTCGGAAGTAGCGAATATACAGAGATCCCAGACCCATACTATGGTGAAGGAGATGGTTTTGAATTGGTACTTGACCTTATTGAAGAGGCATCGCAGGGGTTGGTTATTAGCTTAGACAAAAAAGCCCGTTAAGCTGCCTTTTAGGCAGTGCCATTCGGGCATTTTTTCTACGTTATCACCTGACTTACATAGAATATGTATACAGCGCAGGCTCTGCCTTGGGGAAACACCCGAACGACTGCTGTAAAAACACACAGCAAAGATCAACACGCCTTAAAACGCCAGCGCAAACCGGATGATAAAGGCATTGGTTACATCAACAAAAAATGCCGACACCAAAGGTAGAATAATAAATGCAGTCGGTGCCGGACCATGTGCTTTTGTGACCGCAGTCATATTGGCAATTGCCGTGGGCGTGGCACCTAAAGCAAAGCCACCGAAACCAGCTCCCAATACGGCCGCCTGATAACTGCGGCCCATTAGCGGAAACAGTACCAATAAAATAAAAAACACAGCGCCTATAGTCTGTAGTGTTAATAACACGAGCAAAGGACCCGCGAGGCTGGCAATAGTCCAAAGCTGCATACTCATCAGCGACATAGTTAAAAATAAACTAAGAGAAAAGTCAGAGATAATCGCTAATGAACGCGTGCGAGCAGGCCAAGGCATGTTCGGAAATATATGCGGCAACGTATTTGAAAGTATGATCCCCACTAACAAACAGGTTACAAAAAGAGGCAATTTAAAACCAACTTCGGTGATTATTTCGTTTGCTATCCAACCTAAAATAATACAAATATGCAGCACCAAAATGGCAGCCATAAAATTTAAGTGACTAAACCTCTGCAAGTCCACTTTTTCGTACTCCACACCCACCATCGGTGCTTCAACAGACTCTGCAGTTAACTTATGTTTGGAAATTAAAAATTTGGCAATAGGACCACCAATCAGACTCGCAATCACGAGTCCAAGTGTAGCTGCTGCAACACCAATTTCTAATGCTCCCTCAATACCCATAGCTTGAATATCTGGTGCCCAAGCAATTGCAGTACCATGACCACCTATCAGTGCCGCTGAGCCGGTTAAAACACCAACTTGTGACGGTAGCCCAAGTGCCAGTGCGCCCGTAATACCAATCACATCCTGAATAACAATATAGGACAAGGTCAGCACTAACAGGATAGTCAGTGGTTTCCCCCCTTTTTTGAGGTCACTAAATTTGGCATTAAGACCAATCGCGGTGAAAAAGTAAACAAGTAAACGGTCGCGAGTAGATAAATCAAAATTCACCTCAATCTGCACAGTCATATAAACAAAATAGAACACCAGCGCTGCGAGCAACCCACCTGTTACCGGCTCTGGGATATTAAATTCTTGCAACAGTTTAAATTTTTTGGTTAATAAAAAGCCTACAAAAAAAACCAAAATACCTAGAGTGTATGAGGTAAAGCTATCTAACATGAAAGAGTGCATTTAAAGTGCTCCATTAAGACTAAAATCACATATTATTCAACATAATATATTGAATAAGTTAGCCATACGCCCGACGCTGAGAGTATCCAACAGTCATCAAAGCTAAATTCCTTTGGCTGATCAAAAGAGTACTATATCTTTCACACTTTTTGTGTACTTCGTTTACTGTTATTTTGATCTGTTCGTTATTAGGTTGTGTTAATCTTTGAAATATGAATTTTGTTCAAATCAAAGTATCTAAACAAAAATTAGCTGTCTACCCAAAGCCTCCCTATTGATTCGCTGTTTGAAAGAGAATTAAGCTCGTTTACGCACGCTCATATCAATTTTATTAAAACAATGATCATTCTAGCGAGCTAAAGTTAACTATGTTTTGTACTTGAACATAATCCAGGAACTTGACCACATTTTTGACCTTCAAACTTTTTACAAGATCAATATCACTGTTAATAACCATGCACTCCTTTTAAAGGTTCCTTTAATGTGTAGTAGCACGATAAAAATAAATGACCTATTTATGATTGTTTTTCTCGCTCGCAGGAAAGACCTGTGGTATCTATAGCGCCCCTTCTTTAAGAGTGACCCTATTGGCAACTCAAAGTAATTTATTCGAGCAAATCGCCCTTGACCTTCAAGTACATGGTTTAAGTATACAAAGTTTAGATTTAAACGAACCAGCACTATTAGCCCTCACTGAACGACTCACTATTTTATCGCCACAAGACTTCCGTAAAGCCGGTATAGGCCGCCAAGAGGAACATATTAAAAATGAGTATATTCGACGTGATAAAATTCACTGGTTAGATAACAACAATCCTCAAGAAGCGTTGTTTTTGAGTTATATGCAAGACTTACAAAGCTACCTGAATCGCAAGCTATTTTTGGGTCTATTCAGTTACGAGTGTCACTTTGCACGCTATGAACCGGGCGCTTTTTACAAAAAACACTTAGATGCATTCAAAGGCGAAACTAATCGTGTTCTGTCTACGGTGTTATACCTCAATCCATTTTGGCAAAGCGAAGATGGCGGAGAGTTAGCTGTATATGACCCACATAACCCAGATAATATTTTACAAATAGTAGCCCCCAGTTATGGTACGTTGGTGACATTTTTAAGTGATGAATTTCCTCACGAAGTACTGAGCGCAAAAAAAACACGGTATTCAATTGCGGGCTGGTTTAGGGTTAATACCAGTGTAAGCGGCAATATTGACCCGCCGCAATGATGATGCACACCTTATTTTAACACTTTTTTACTTTAACATGCTGATAATAAAGTTATCCTACCCTTTCTAACAATAAAAAAGGAACATGGTTTGAAAAAGCTTTTACTATGCAGCGCTGTTGTTACACTCTTATCGGGCTGTATTTTTGTGCCAAAAGAAGTTACATATTTTGATGAACAATGCCAAATCTTCTCTAAAAAAGCGGTATTGGATACACAAAATGCAGTACAAATACAAGAATGTGATAATCACTCCTGTGGTGTTATGCTCGTATCTGCAGGACTCGTCAGTGCAGCCAGTGTTGTTGTATCAGGAAGCGTAGTCGTCATAAAAAACGTAGTTTACTGGCACGAAAACCAACGTGACTGTAACATTACTAAACCAGATAACGAGCCAATTCAGACAAAAATAACTGCCAGTGATATAAGTGACATTGAACGTCACTGATGTTAAGCACGCGGTTGCTATATAAAACATATAACGGATACTTCTACCAATAAGCAACCGTTAAATCTAACTCGTTTAAGTACAATGCAGGAGCACATTATGAAAGCAGCATTACTTTTTACTTTTATCCTAGCATTAACATCAGGGTGTGTCTTCGTACCAAAAAATGTCACTTATTTTGATGAAGAGTGCCAAATATATGCACAAAAAACAGTCCTCGATATTGAAGCGCTAAAATCAGCTAACCAGTTTTACCGAAGCTGCAGCGATACCTGCTCCCCATATACTCATTCCGACGCCTATGTAGGGTTTGCAAGTTTATTTGTCGCAACAGCTGCGGTGGCGGCTAAAAATACTGAGCATTGGGAGGCAAGAAACCAAAACTGTCAAAAATTCGTACCCAAAAGCACTCAGCCAATAGCCCCAGATGAGCCAAAAAGTGATATTAGTGAGATAGAGCGTGTACACTAACACACTCCCTGATTTTGAGGCATTGTATGATAACAGAAATAACCCGCGAAGATTTTATATCCTTTTGACCCACTTTTAAGGCTATTATACTTTCACAAACAACCTATGCGTTTGATGCTAATATGTCGCTTGATAAAGCTTACCAATTATGGTGTACAGCTCCTCTCAAAACATTTACCTATAAGTTAAATGGTCAAACGCTTGGCACCTATTACATAAAAGCGAATGCAATGGGACCAAGTAACCACATTTGTAATTGTGGCTACATGGTAAGTGAAGCCACAAGAGGCCAAGGCATTGCACAACAACTTTGCGAACACTCACAACAAGTTGCTAAGTTGCTTGGTTTTACAGCGATGCAGTTTAACAGTGTGGTCAGTACCAACCAAGGGGCTATTCGCCTGTGGCAACGACTTGGCTATAAGATAATCGGTACTATTCCTAATGCATACAAACATTCTAAGTTGGGGTATGTTGATAGTCACATTATGCATAAGCAGCTCATAGAGACATCTAGTTAATACGCTCAATAACGTATTAACTAGCACTTGAAATGTTATTTGGTATGAACACTTTAACCAATAGTCCTGTTTTGGCCTGTGTTATGTTATGCAAGCTCAAGTAACCATGATGTGCTTCTACTATTTCTCTACACAAAGCTAACCCTAAACCACTACCTGATGCCTTGGTTGAATAAAATGGTACTAGCGCATTAGCCATCACTTGCTCATTCATTCCTTGGCCTTCATCAGTAACACTTATCATCACACCTTGATCATGCGCTTCAATGCGTAAACTAACCTTATCAGCGGCACTTCCCGATTCATGGGCATTTTTTAGTAAATTTATAAGAAGTTGTTGGAGCTGCGTATTATCAGCAAAACATGGCTGGGCACACAATGTGATATCACTTTCAAACTGCCATTGCTGTGCCAATTCATCCACCAATTGATGCCAATCAATAATAGCTAATTTGGGCTGGGGCAACTTAGCGAACTTTCCGTAACCTTGCACAAACTCTGTTAAATGTTTAATGCGCTCTTCAATCGTTGAAAATACCCTAAGCAGTCTTGGCTCATCTAAGCCTTTCGTTAATATTTTGCCACTGTGTAACATCGATGACATAGGTCCCAACGAGTTATTCAATTCATGGCTAATAATGCGAATCACTTTTTTCCAAACAACCACCTCTTGACGATTTAATTCACGCGTAAGTTGCTTAAATATATATAGCTTATGACGTTGGTTATTAAGCAAAAACTGACCTGTCGCCAAGTGCCAAGTTTGCACTTCTTCTTGCTCATTAAGCATGTTAAACAAACCATCTTGTCCGGTGCTTATGGCTTGTTTAAGTTCTGCTGATGTTGGCTCTATTGCTTGCGCCAAATTCAGCCCTTCAAGGCGGCTAGCTGATAACAACAAACTACGCGCACTTAAATTACTAAACACAACAACCTCACTGCTGTTAACAAGCAGTAATGCCTGAGGGGCGCTCTCTAGCACCTTATCTAGCATTAATTCTCGCTGGTAAATCCATTGCTTTTCTTTACGCAGTTGTTCAGCTGTTTGATTATATAAAGCACATAGTTGACCAAGCTGATCATCGCTTTGATATGCCAGCTGATTAGAAAATTCTCTATCTTTAAAGTTTTGTAGGCCCAATTCTAATGCGTCTAATCCTTGCTTTACTGGCGCACAGACAAACGCCGCCAGCAACATCGTCAGTACCATGCAAAGCATCAAAATTACTATGGCTTGAGTCCAAGGTAGCTGGATATAAATGAGTACTGGTACGATGCAAAGCATCACAACCAAGAGCATACTTAGCTGGATTTTATGGACTAAAGATAGGCTAAGCTTATTGTTATGTATCATTAATAATCTATCTCAAACTTTTGTAAACGTCGATAGAGCGCTTGACGAGTCATACCAAAATGTCGCGCAACTTTGGCTATGACACCTTGGTGATCATGCATTGCTTGCTGTAACTCTTGCTTACTTGGCTCACGTTT
The DNA here is from genome assembly GCF_054966645.1 of Pseudoalteromonas sp. SANK 73390. Taxonomy (NCBI): domain Bacteria; kingdom Pseudomonadati; phylum Pseudomonadota; class Gammaproteobacteria; order Alteromonadales; family Pseudoalteromonadaceae; genus Pseudoalteromonas; species Pseudoalteromonas sp. SANK 73390. The sequence continues at coordinate 99,269 of NZ_ARPN01000035.1, read as the reverse complement.
GCTTTGTACACTTTTTGTCGTCGTTATTACTGCCTCATTATTTAATGCAAAATCATGCTCATCTAACGCCCCATCAGGTGTGAGCACGGCCGCCCTCTTGCAGGCGTTTTCTAGCTCTCGCACATTACCAGGCCAGCTGTAGCCACTCAGTGCTTGCTCAGCGCGGTGAGTTAACGGTCGGTTTGGTAAAAAATGCTTTATTAATGGCAGTATATCATCTGGTCGCTCACACAGTGGCGGTAACTGCAATTCAATCACGTTCAGCCGATAGTATAAATCTTCTCTAAATTGGCCACTGCGTATATCTTGAAGTAGGTTAGCATTGGTGGCAGAAATCACCCTTACAGTCACTTTGCGCGTTTGCACCGAACCTAAGCGTTCAAATTCACCTGTTTGCAACACTCTAAGTAGCTTCATTTGTCCCGACAAAGGTAAGTTACCGATTTCATCTAAAAACAAAGTACCACCGTCTGCGGCTTCAAAACGTCCTATGCGCTGTTTATTTGCGCCGGTATAAGCACCAGCCTCGGCCCCAAACAACTCTGCTTCAATCAACTCTTGCGGCAGAGCACCTGCATTTACTTTAATAAAAGGCTTGTCTTTTAAAAAAGAGTTCGCTTGAATAATTTCTGCAATGCGCTCTTTACCACTACCATTTGGGCCTGTGATAAGTACCGATACATCCGATTTTGCTAACTGTAAGGCCATATCAACAATGCGTTCCATGGCTGTGCTGGCATAAACAAGCCCAGCAAGATTTGCTCGTGTTTTTGGTGCATCGCGCTCTTGCTGTTGACGCTCGTAATGCGCATTACTTGCTTTGTTTTTACCTAACTCTACTAAATTGCCAATACTCGTTAACAGTTTTTGGTCATCCCAAGGCTTACCAATGTAATCAACCGCTCCGGCCTTAACAAGCTCTATCGCGGTTTCAAGTTCTGTCCAAGCAGTAATTAAAATAACCGGAAGATGGGGGTTAATTTCTCTGAGCTTATAAAACAACGCCTTACCCTCATCTCCAGAGGTTGTATCGTTTGAAAAATTCATATCTTGGAGCACTAAAGCGATACGCTGATATTGCACAATTTGCTGCGCTTCAAATGCATTTTGAGCCGTGACCACACTATAATCATGTATCTCAAGCAGTAAAGACAACGCCTCTAAAATCGAGGGGTTATCATCAACTATCAGTATTTTTCCCATATTATTCTTATACTTCAATGTGCTACACTGCGCCAGTGTAGCACACCTATTTACCTATCGTTTAGATGGTTCTCGTAGCAATGCTAGGTGAAATATTTGCCGCACGTTTTGCAGGGCCAATCACAGCCAATAAACTAATCACGAGTACCGATACTGCCGTTGTAATAATAAAAGACAGAGGTAATTGAGCCAGCGAATAATGCTTCATTAACTGTTGCGCCATTAACACTGCCAATACCGAACCTGTCACAAGCCCAAAGGTCGAAATGACACTATTTTCGATTAAAAAATATCGAACAATATCCGATTTACGTGCGCCCAAAGCTCTGCGTGTACCAATCTGCTTTGTTCGTTTGTTAATATTAAACAACGTCAAACCAAATATACCCAGCGCTGTTATCAATACTAACACCACTATCATTACCACCAACATACGCATAGTGAGTTTGTCGGATGATACATATTCAGCTTTTAAGTCCTCAAAACCGCGAATGTTTTCGACCACCCGCTGCCTGTTTGAAGACAACATATGCTGTTCAACCTGCTGCATCACTTGCGCTCTTTCTCCTGGCTGAGTGCGAACAATAAACTGTGTCAGTTTGTCAGCCATTACAAAAGGAACGATGACTGACCAATCTCGTCTATCTAACTTTAGCCACGGTCCTTTCATTACGTCCGTAATACCGATAACTTTTACCGGGTTATCTCCACGATAAATCGTATTACCTAATGCGTCACCATCAGGAAATAACTCTTCAGACAAGGCTTGTGTGATAATTCCAACAGTAGGGTATTGCGCATAATCATTCGACACCACCACTTCTGAGTCTGTAAAGTTACGCCCCTCAATAAGTTTTACACCCACTGAGTTTAAAAAATGAGAGTCGGCTTCAAAAATACTGGCATTAAGGCCTTTACTTTTTTGTCCTGTTGGCTGCAAACGATATGTGCTAGACGACCCTCCGCCACTTAATGGAACTGCGTTAACAATCACCGCATCAATCACACCAGGGATCTCTCGTAATGTGGACTCATCTAGCTCAGCTTGGCGCAAGTAATCCACATCATTCCCAAAATGCATCATTTGAAATGTAAAAATGTCTTTTTCAACAAAGCCTGTGTCTTGGTTTAAATAAGTCATTTTTTCACTAATGATAAACGCCGAATTACTCACAACGGCTGTAGTAATTGCAATTTGCAACAATAATAAAATGGCGCCAACTTTAGAGCGACGCAATGCATTTAAAATTGGTTTTAGCTCAGACATAATTACTATCCTTATTGGCTTTTTAAATAAATGGCAGGAGCGGTTTTACAAACAATCCAAGCCGGATATAGCCCCGCAATAATACACGCGACCATTGCGATAGCTGGGGCTGCAAACAACATAGTAACGTCCATACTTGCTAAAGCGTCATAGGCACCATGGCTGGCTCTTACACCCCATAACCCTAGTTGTGCTAACATAATACCCAATACGCCGCCTAGTAATCCCAACAGAGTTACCTCAACCAAATGCTGATAAAACACCTGTCGTTTAGATGCACCTAATGCCCTACGTACTCCCACCTCTGGCGCTCGACGTAAAAACTTCGCCAACAGTATGCTTAAGATATTGGCAATACACACAGCCAAAAACATAAAGCTCAGTGCCACCATAATCTGATTGTCATGCTTTACCACACCTCGGTAATCCATAAGCTCCATCACATTAAACAAGTTGTAAGTAAGCTGCTCACGATTAAAGCGCCCTAACGTTTGCTGTTGCTGCATATAGCTCATTAAATACTGAGCAAACTCTTCCTGCTCTTGTTCATTTTCAAGCTGCACCCAAAACTGCCACCAAAGGTTTTCTGATGCCATTAGCTCTTTAAAGGTATTATCTGATTCATGTTTCCAACCGTTAGTATTGCCCGCGGTTGTTATTTCATATGCAGCACCCATGGTGAATGGCATAAAAATGTTTTCAGGGTCTTTAAACGAACCATTATTGGGGTCGTAATACTTCACAGGCGTATGCCAATCTTCTATCACACCAACAACTTGTACATAAATATCATCTAGATAAAAGCTCTGCCCTACCGAGTTTACGCCTTTAAATAACCTCTCGTTGATGCTCTTAGAGATCACCACCACTGGCGCAATATCATCTTGCTGTTGCTGCGTCCATGTACCACCATAGATAAACTGCAGGTCAAACATTTGAAATATATCTTTAGAAGATAAACGCACCTCTTGAACAAATGGCTTGAACTGCGCAGAGTTTAAATGTACTGAAAACCCCGCTTTATACATCGCTGAACGCAAATAAGGAAAATTACCGTTTTGTAAGTTAATGGCATCTTGGTATGTCACCTGAAATGGCACGTCATCCTTTGACCAATAACCTTCTCCATCATCCATAGTTTGCAACTGCACATGGTGCAGGCGTTCGCTTTTATTAGGGATAGGGTCTTTTGTCATCATATGATAGATAGACAAACTAGTCATGGTGACCCCTATTCCAATGGCAATCGCAAACACCATTAATGCACTCACCATGGGGGTGCGTTTAAAGCTTCGCCAACTCAAATCCACATAATGTAAAAACATAATTACGCTCCCACTGCAACTGCAGGGTTGCCTTGGTACAAGGTAAAGTCAGCCAATTGACCATCCACCACTTGAATGTTTCTTGGTGCTCTACGAGCAAGCTCTGGGTCATGCGTTACCATCACAATAGTTGCGCCATCGCGGTTAATTTGCTCAAGCAACTCCATCACCTGACGCGCCATTAAACTGTCTAAGTTGCCTGTAGGTTCATCGGCAAGCAAAAACCTTGGTTCACCTGCCAATGCCCTTGCTATTGCAACCCGTTGTTGCTGGCCACCTGAGAGTTGTTGCGGTAAGTGTTTAGCACGGCTAGCCAAACCAACCTGCTCTAAACGCTCCATCACTCTGCGTTTACGCTCAGCCGCTTTAATACCACGATAGCGCAGCGGCACTTCAATGTTTTCAAAAAGATTAAGGTCAGGAATAAGATTAAACCCTTGAAAAATAAAGCCTATCTTTTGATTCCTTAAATCAGCACGCTGATTATCATTAAGGCTTCCTACATCTACGCCATCTAGCAAGTATTGTCCGTTAGTAAATGTCTCTAACATGCCCGCTATATTTAAAAACGTGGTTTTTCCAGAGCCTGAAGGGCCGGTTACGGCAATAAACTCACCTTCTTCCACTTGTAAATTAAAGTCACGTAAAGCGTGCGTTTGCACCATATCGGTTTGATAAACTTTATTGATATTGTTCATTGTTAACATAATAATTTTCCTGCTATTAATTCTGTTCGATATATGTTGTGCTTAGCGCAAAGTAACTTGCTCAGCTTGTTTAAATACTTGATAATTTGAAATAATTATTTGGTCACCCGCTTGCAAGCCAGCTAAAATCTCTACCGCATTAATACTGATGGCCCCTGTTGAGATATTAATTTTGCTTGCATTTTCGCCATCAACTTTATAGGCAAAATTACCGCCAGACTGCATAAATGTACCTCGCTTGACCATCAACACATCTTGCTTGTTTTCCAATAAAACACGTGCTGACAAACGCTGATTTTGACGTATACCTGTCAGCCCACTTTGGTCAAATCTAACCCGTGTTGTCACTTCTCTTTGATTTACTTCAGGTGAGATAGAAGAAAGCTCCCCCATCACTTCTTGGTTACCAATTTTTAATGCTACCTGCATACCTAATCCAAGCTCGTTGGCATAACTTTCAGGGACCTGTATTTGCGCTTCATACGCGCTTAAGTCGACCAAAGTCATCAATGCTTGATTTTGTGACACGAGTGCTTGAGGCTGCACCAATAAATTGCCAACGATGCCTGACACACTTGCCTTGATATGTAAGTTATTGACTTTACGATTGAGTTCATCCACGACTAACTGTTGACGTGCAACTGTGCTCTGCACTGACTTCAGTTCAAATGCCAAAGTATCTTTGGCAAGTTCAACCTCTTGTTGTGCATGCTTATATTCTAATTTTGCTTTGGCTAGATCATCAACCGCTTTTTCTAGGTCAATCTGGCTGATTAGGCTCTTTTGAATTGACAACTGCGCACGACGATTTTCTCTTTCAGCGGCGCTTAATTCAACTTGTGCCATATCCAATGACTTATTTAAGCTCAAAGTTTGACGACGAGCTTCTAACTTCCTTCGTTCTAACTCACCCAATAACCTTTGTAACTCAGAGTTCTGCTGCTTTAGCTCATTTTGCAATTCAGGACTCGTTACTTGTGCAACATTTTGCCCTTGAGCTACTTTATCACCCGCTTTAACCAACAAATTAATTACGCCTTGCTCAGGGCTATATACCTGCGGCGCATTAGCCGCAACAATGCGACCCGTCGCAGAAATATCTCGTACGAGATCGCCATTAACAACCGTCGCAAATTTAAGGTCTTCTTTTGCCACTGATAAGCTCGATTTTGATGCAGACATAAACGCATTCGCTGACATCATGCCACCAGCTACAACCGCAGCAAAAATAATGAGTGGTTTAATCGTTGAACGTTTCGCCACAACTGCTTTATCTTGACCACTTGTATCTTTAATCATAAATGTCCCTTATTAGAATGTTGTTTGTTCAATCACAGTAATGGCACTTGCTATAAGCAGCATAATTACAGGCGATATTAAAAAAAGTGAACAAAGCAACATATCAAGTACCCAATAAATATAGATACCGTGATGTATTCCAATTACATGCCAAAACTAAACACCATAAAAAACAACAGGTTAAATTTTTTCAGCTCAGTGAAATCCGTCCGCGGACAGAAAAAGTGTCCGCACCGGACACATTGGGAAGGCATGAAATACCACACCGACGAGAGCACCATTAAGGGAACATTGCCAGAGTACACGGTAGCTGATAAAGTGACTGTTAACTATAAGGTAATCTCAGCTCTGAATAAGCGAATTTGCCCAATAAAGCTATTTTTCTCACTCTCGGCGTTGCTTTCATTTGTAATAGAGCGCTATTACTGCATAAAAGCGCCTTGATATTGAGCAAAATATCATCATTGGATTGTACGTAATGTTTGTTGAAAAAATATCCTCTATTACAAAACCCTTATCCAAACCTGAGGTTAAGTACAAAAATAAGAACATGAAAATTAAATATTTTTTATTCCCTTTCCTGCTTTTAAGTCAGGCTGCACTGGCATTACCTGAGCATATTATTTTGTTCCGCCATGCTGAGAAAGCAACTGGCCCTGATCCACAACTATTAGATATGGGTAAGCGCCGCGCCAACCACTTAGTCACGATGTTCAGTGAACAGCCCATCAAGCAATTATTCAGCACCGATTACAAACGCACCCAACAAACTATTGCGCCACTGGCCAAGCACCTTAATTTAGTAGTACACAGTTATGATCCCCGTGATTTAAAAGCATTTGCTCAACAACTTAAGCAGCTGGCAGGTAGCATAGTTGTGGCAGGGCATAGCAATACTACCCCTGAATTAGTACAGTTACTGAGTAACCACATTGTCAGTATCAACGAAGATGAGTTTAATAAAGTGTTTGTGGTGAGTTTTAGCACGCCCAGTAACGCGCAGGTATTAACCCTTAGCTCAGATATTGGGGGTAAATAATTTTCATTAACGCAGTAAGCCCGGCTTGCATTTGTTGGGTATTTTGCCCAGCAAAACCAAGCCTAATATGACGCATATCGGCAATATTTGGCTTAAGAGATCGGGCACTTTGAGCAAAGTAAAATTCATCCTCAGTTTGTAAGTAAATGCCTTTGTTATGCGCTGCATGTTTTACATGCTGCACGTTAACTTGGCAATCAACCCACATCGCCATGCCACCGTCAGGTTTTATAAATTGTAAGGGCAACCCTTGCTGCTGACACTGTGTTAGCGTATCAGCCATGGCATGATATCGCGTTTTGTATAGTTTGGTTGCTCGCTTTAAGTGACGCTCAAATTGCCCTGCAGCCATCCAATAAGCCACGCCAAGCTGAGTTAATACATCATTCTTATGATTCATTAATTGCTTGCGAGCACGCATTTGTACAAGTATTTCATCAGCTGCGCTTACATAGCCTACGCGCGCGCCTGCAAACATGAGTTTTGAGAAGGTTGAAATATAAATCACAATGCCCGCAGGGTCATCGGCTGCCATAGGCTGCAGTGGCTGACACCGATAATGAAACTCATGATCATAATCATCTTCAATTATTACTACACCATATTGATAGCACAGCTTATATATTTGCAATCTTCGCGTAGGTGAAAGCGTAACGGTGGTGGGGTATTGATGTAACGGAGTAAGATACAGCATCTTGATATTATGCTGTTTTAATTGCAGTTCAAAATCTGCAACGCAAAGGCCTTCTTGATCTTGCTCAATATCAATTAAACGCGCCCCACAAGCCGAAAAAGCTCTGCGTGCAGGTGGATAGCCTAAAGTTTCGCATGCTACATAATCACCCGAGGTAATAAACACACTTGCTGCTAAAAACAATGCTTCTTGTGAACCATTGCACACCAATAGGTCGTCTACTTTTAAACTTCTTGCGCGATATAGATAGGATTGAATTTGTATTTTAAGCTCATCAACCCCGCCAATATCACCATAGTGCAGCTTCGTACTATCAACGCGTTGACAAATCTTGCTTAACGCACTTTTAAACTCATTAAATGGAAAGCTTGCAATATCTGGCAAACCACCAGCAAATTGATACAAATATTGGCCAAGATCATGGGTAACAGGCTCCGACATAGTCGTAGCAAACGTTAAATGCTTTTTTTGATATTGTGGCTGCTTTTGTTGCTGGCAACTTGAATCTATAGGCAAAGAGCGGGTGACAAAGTAACCTGACTTTTCTTTAGACTCTAACCACCCTTCGGCTACTAATAGCTGCAACGCATTCATTACGGTATGGCGATTAATCTGATACACATCAGCCATGGTACGCGCCGAGCTTAATTTAGTGCCCTTTATCAACTCACCCGCTTTTATGGCCTGACGTAAGGTGTGTGCCAATTGCACATAAATCGCCTCCTTACTTACGCTGGTTTTAAATTCTAGTGGGTGCACTGGCATCAACTTTTGATTTGCTTACTTATAAACTAACTTACTAAATCAGTCTGGTCTAGACAAAAACAAATTTCTGGTTGTTTAGTTTAAACCAAAATTTATTAAAGTTAGCCCATGAGTAATCACTTATGAGTACAAAACAATGTTAGAAAAACACAGTTTAAGCACGGATAAAGTTACCCTTAAGCCTCTTTCCCAGCAGCATCTAGACGAACTATTTTCAGCAGGGCAAGACCCAAAACTTTGGCGTTGGATTTTAGGCAATTATTGTAAAACCCCACAAATACTGAGTGAGTGGTTTTATAATACCGCTCAGTTCGACCCAGATCAGCAATTGGTAATGGGTATTTACAGTAAAGCAGATAAAAAAATTGTGGGCACCACACGCTTGTTTAGGCTTGATAAACAAAACCTCAGTGCAGAAATTGGCCATACCTTTGTCGGCGTACCTTGGCAGCGCAGCTGCATCAATACACACAGTAAGTATTTATTATTACATTACGCTTTTGAAACACTTAAGTTGGTTCGCGTTACTTTTGGTACACACGAACAAAACCAACTCTCTAGAAATGCCATTGCACGCTTAGGCGCTCGCTTTGAAGGTATTTTTTATAAAGATAAACGATTGGTTGATGGCAGTTTTAGAAATACCGCACGCTTTAGCATTATTGATCAACAGTGGCCACAAATTAAAGCGCAATTGCAGGAGAAGTTATAATGTATCCACCGACGCATTTTCAAGATAATACACTTGAGCGAATATTATCATTGGCTCAACAAGCGCCGTTAGCCACTATTTTATTTCAAGCTAAGGACGATAACCTCAATCATGTTATTTATGCTCCCTTAGTGTTTGATGACAAACAGTACCTATTCATTGGCCATGTCGCCGCCAATAACCCGCTTATAGCTGCAAAAAACAGTCAAGTTAAAATATTATTTCATGGCCCTAACGGTTATTTGTCACCTAATCACAGCGAACACTTGGTCGTGCCCACTTGGCTTTACGCCAACGCACAACTGACGGGGCTACTTAAGGTAGTGCCTGACACTCACACTAAACTAAGCATGATAAACCAGCTCACATACCACTTTGAACAAGCCTTTGAGCACCCATGGCCTGTTAACGCGTTAAGCGATGCCAAACGCGACACTATGCTTAAGCATATCGAATTTTTCACCATTTCAATACAGCACTGGCAAGGCGATTTTAAACTCAGTCAAAACAAACCTAAGCATGTTAAAATACAAATAAAACAAAGCCTTGCTAAGCAAGGTGATATAGCGCTTGCTAAAATGGTGGATTAGCGGTTTTATAGGGGTGGCCCACTAAGGTAAGTTCACCAACGTATTGAGAACAATACTAAGTAGATTTGGCTGATCTTGTCTACTGTGACCTTATGCGCTCTGTTTGAGCACACTCCATGTTTATTAAAGCCTTACCATAGGTGACAGAAGGAGGAGAGGACATATATATCCACGTTATTTATTTAAAGTGTAGGATAAACTTTAAATAAGCCCGAATTCAGGTAGTAAGTGCACCACTTTACTAAAAGTGATGCCTTATTCAAACAATGCAACAGCCACCCGATTACCAAGTGAATGCTCAGCATATGGTACTATTTCACGTGCTTTAGTTTACACATTATTTAAGATCGCCATTCTGACTTTAGAAAGTACGAAATACTGTTATAGCATTGGCCAGAGTTTGGTGATTATTTCTGCATCTACCCAGTAAATATCACCTTTTGGCTCACTGCCATCACTTGCTTATAATGGAACACGGTTGAAAAAAAGATATTTACCATCAGGTGACACATAAGCCCCAGCCTCTACCTGCTTCGTATTGATCGTTTCACCTAGATAAAATGCCTTACTCCAATCTCCATTAGTTTGACGAAAACTGATATACAGATCTTTGTCTCCATATCCGCTCACCTTCTCGCTACCCCAGATGATATAAGAATCATCTTGAGTAATAAATGGGTGGGCAGTCCATTTACCTGAGTTAATGTGTGGTCCTATCTCCTAATTGAAATTAGGAAATAGCTTAAACATTTTAATGAGTCACTGGCTGGTGCGCTTTACTAGGCGCTTACATTCAAAGTTAAAAATTAACTAGATAAATGGCACGAGGCGACTAAAAAATCACCTTGATTGGTTAGTATTGTTTATTTTGCTCTATGCTTATACTCACAGAGGTTCGCAGTGAATCTAACGTGTATCTAAATTAATTTGCTTAGGAAAGTTTAAGGAAAGGCTTAGCCATAATACTAAGCCTTATAATTAGGGACTAATTTAAGTTGTTAGGAATTAGTTATTAATTTCGATTTGCCCGACAGCAATGGAACCACTTTTCCAAGTAGTGCGGCATTTTAGTGTCAATACGGCGTCACTTTCAAAGTTATTATCAAGCGTGGTTGTATAAGATACAAATTGCTTTGCACTATTTGAATTGTCTGAAATATCAGCCCAATCAAAGCCTTTACCAGTACTAAATTTAAACCATTTATCTTTTCCGCCATCACTAATTTTACGTACACGAGAAATTGAACAACCAGCATTTGTGCCTGTTAAGCCCTCTGTAATACCATGAATCGTCAGTTCAAATTGACCGATCGTATTATTTAAAGGAACATTACAATTAAAATAGCGATCTGAGCGAGAAAACTGAGGATCGAATATGAAGTACCCATTCTCTATGGGGCCTGTTTGTTCAAGAGCTATTTGTTTAAGTGCAGGAAGGTCACCGAGCGAGGCGATTAAATTGTTAACTGCATTTGATTTGAATCCAGCATCTTCTGAGCACTGAGTAGAGCCATCAAATACAGCCGCTTGTGTAATTGAAGTAACTGATGCTAAAGCGATTACTACAGCCATTTTTTTCATTTTCAACATATGTATATCCTTATATGATTGATAGTTTTGTACCTAATTTAGTTAATGCTATCATGCAAAATAAAATAAACAACCACTTTTTAATTTAAAATAAAACATGAGACTTTTAATAACGCTAGTATATTCCTAATAATTTGGTTCATTTAAGTTCTTGATTTATAAATTCTAAACACTTCGACATTTAGGAAGTGCACTACAACCTAAAAATTCATTTCCAGCATTTTTGCCTTTGGTCACTTTGCGTAAAACCATGTCAGCGCCGCACTTGGCACATACTTATAGGTCACAAGGGGTCACCCATTTTTTTGGCTAACAACTAAACAAAACAGCCATAATTAAATTATCAAACTATTACTATGTAAAAAAACCAGTACCTTTGATACTTTCACGCCAAAAGCATTCCTTTACAACTATTTTAGTTTTATCCAGAGTTTAGGTTTTAATTACAAAGTGTTAAGTACAACTTTGCCTACTTTTTCAGCATGATTATACTTAAGTGTTTAGGGTTATATGGCTATTTATGTAATATCCTGCTTACTACGCTTCAATGCTGTATACAGCAGCTCTTTATCAATTGGTTTTGCTACAAAGTCATTCATGCCTACTTGCAAACATTTTAACCTATCTTCACTATAAACATTGGCTGTAATAGCGATAATATTTGGTTGCCCGTACTTTTGAGGCTCTTTGCGAATATGTTCTGTGCATTCATAACCATCCATATTAGGCATTTGACAGTCCATAAGGATGATATCAACGCTGTGATCTTGTAAAAACCTTAAGGCTTCAACGCCATCCATTGCCTTATACAAATTACACTGTGTACTTTGTAACGCTTTAGCGACAACAATTTGATTAACCATATTATCTTCAACAAGCAACACGTTTACATTACTGAGATCAAGCTTAGTCTGAGGTTGGCTAAATTCGACTGCAAGCTGCGCTTTTACTGCTGGTATACTTAATGTAAAACAGCTGCCTACTCCTGGTTCACTTAATACCTCTAAACCACCGCCCATCAAAGTGGCTAAACGCTTTGAAATAGTTAATCCAAGACCAGTGCCACCATAACGACGGGTAGTAGATACATCCCCTTGTGTAAACTCTTGGAACAGCTTTGCTTGCTGCTTGTTAGATATACCTATACCGGTATCTTTGACACAAACTTGCAACTGCTCATCTTGATAGCTCACTTGCAAAGTAATATTACCCCGCTCAGTAAACTTACCTGCATTATTAAGCAGATTATTGGCAATTTGCGTCACTCTCAACGAATCAATTAACAAGCATGCAGGTAACTCAGGAGACAATTGATACTCAAACTCTACGTGCTCTTTTAAGCCCGCTTGCTTGAAAAGTGACGCTATATTGTCAAACATTTTCAGCACATCTGATGGATGCGTGTCAATGGTTAATGCCCCAGCCTCTATTTTTGAGTAATCAAGTATATCATTTAGGATTAGTAACAAATTTTTGGCAGACGTGTGAACAATCTCTAATTGCTGTAAGGTTTCTTCATCCGCTTTTTTCTGTTCAAGTAAAATACCTGTTAAGCCAATAATACCATTCATTGGTGTACGAATTTCATGACTCATATTCGCCAAAAATCGACTTTTTGCTTTATTCGCATTATTAGCAGAAGCAACAGCCTCTAGCAGTTCCTCAGTTTTCTCGTTAACTTGTTGCTCAAGTTCACGATTAAAATTAGTAAGCTTTTTGTTTAACTCTTCATTTTCATTATTAGCTAACTCTAGTTTAGAAAAGTTCATCGTAAGCTTAAAAGCTAATTGATTGAAGTGCTGCTGCAAGGTAATAACCTCTAAGCAACTTGCGTCCTCGCTTGCAGAGTTTTTCAATAACGAGCTGGGTTCAAAACGATTTATATCGTCACTTAATGCACCAATGGGTTTTACCAAAAACCGTGATAATTGGCTAACAAAAAAACTACTGAGAATTATTATAGCCAGTGCCAACAACAATGATTTCATCCATGCAGAAGCTGCCGCTAAACGAATTAGGTGACCTTCTAAAAGGGTAACAACAGTCCAATTGAGTCCGTCGACTTTTACTGCATGGCGATAATATACTTCTCCTTGTTCTGTAGTATAGGACGATTGCATACTATCAAACCAGCCATCAAGTATTGGGGGGGTCACAATATCAAGCGCACTGAATGATGAAGAAAGTGAACTGAACACAACTTGATTCGCGTTATCTAAGATGATTAGATCGCCTTTATTTGACAAAATATTCGGTTGAAAACGAGCAAATGAGCCAAAAAGTACTGAAGCTTCAACAATACCGCTAAACTCGCCCTTCTTAAAAACAGGTGCTGATATTGCAACAATTAGATCACTTCCAAAACCTCGGCCTTTTAAAATTGGCGAAATATAGCCATTAGGATAAAATGGAGCCTGAACAAAATACTCTCGTTCAACCACAGACAAAGACTCTTCGATACGGTTACTTTTAAACACCCTTGGGTAAAATGATTGAACCAAACCCTGATTATCAGCGAAAATTGCGGTTCTTAAGTCAGGCTGAAGGTCTACAAGAGATTTTAAAACTGAATGCTCATCTAAGCCTAACTCAACAGCTTTAGCCGACCCGACTACCGCGCGACGATAATTTTGTAAATAGTCATGAAGCTGAGTACTAATATTAGTGGCTGAGCCATGTAGTTGCTCTTGAACCTCAAACTCAATCCGACGATAGTTATTATTAGTTAAAACAATGGAAGTAATGAGCACAACTAGCACTATCAACAAGCTTATGGTGTAGTTTAAGATGGAATTAAGAGGCCGTGCCCGCCATAAGTGGCGAACAAAGAAAAAGCTAAGCAAGTCAACTACGGCAAGATAAAGTGCTGCATTGATAAAGTACTTAGCCAGCGCTGTCACAATCACTAAATTCGGCAAACTAAGTAAATAGTGTCCAAATATCAATAAAATAGGCAATCCAACTGCAAGCCAAAAGCCTAAGCCCCGTATAAAAAATGGTTTTCCTTTTTGTACGCAAAATATTTGCAACCAAATAATTTCTAATACAAAAACGACAGATGGCCAGCTATGTCCCCATCGATAAAAAATAAACCCTGCTCCAATTGCCACAGCAAGCAGTGCATATTTCCAGCCAAACAATACCAAACATAACAATACAAAAAGCTGACCGAATAAAAATTCAGATGAGTCTAAAAAAAAGAAAGGGAGTAAATTGGCTCCTCCACCTAACCCGCCAATAACAAGCGTTAAGATAAAAGGCATATATTTATGAAGATAATTTGGCACAGAGTATTCCTGATAAACTACCCTATAAAGGTAAAAGAAAATAAGCTTCTTGCCAACTATTTAGTCACTTTTGATAACTAAAAAACCAAATTTAATCTATATTATTGCAAATATAGTCATTAACAAGCGAAACATCGCTGTTGTGTATTTTTCTCGGCAACTTATCTTTAGTCCAAAGCAGCTAATCCATAAAGTCACCTTAGGGCATGATTTTGCTGCAGTAAGTTCAACAAAATTCACACCTCAAAGATAAACACATCCTAGTGTAAAGGGCATTGATGGCTTTCTATTTGCAGCACACATTGCTCTACATTGAAACGATTTTTTAGTACTCCTTCAACTTGTAACCTACATGAAGAATCATGTAATTCAACAGTACAGTGATGCTTCAATACGATATGTGCACCAATAGCCAGCTGACCATCTAATTCGCTAACAGTAATATTATGCACACTTTCAACATGCTCTGTAGATAAAATCTCTCTTTCAACTTGAGTAATTTTTGGTAATTTTTTATGAGGTAGAAATAACCCAATAACACAGCTTTTCACTACCTTAATACCAGTAAATAAAACAAACACAGAGATCAGTAAGCTCGAGATAACATCTATAATCCCCCACCCTGTTACATAGATCATAATACCAGCTATAAAAGTAGAGACGGTAGAGAGTAAGTCAAAGAAAGAATGTAAAAACACTGCAT
The DNA here is from genome assembly GCF_054966645.1 of Pseudoalteromonas sp. SANK 73390. Taxonomy (NCBI): domain Bacteria; kingdom Pseudomonadati; phylum Pseudomonadota; class Gammaproteobacteria; order Alteromonadales; family Pseudoalteromonadaceae; genus Pseudoalteromonas; species Pseudoalteromonas sp. SANK 73390. The sequence continues at coordinate 84,088 of NZ_ARPN01000035.1, read as the reverse complement.
ATACGTTAATGCTGTCTTTTCTTCCTTTATACAATACCCAAGTAGACAAGCCATGAAACAAAAATCCAATAGCAGCAATAACAGACATTAGATAAGAATTAACTTCCAACTGATGTCCATCATTGTGGTGAAGAATACGCTCTGTTCCTTCTGCCATGATAAGTATAGAAATAGCCAGATAAAGCATGCCATTAATAAGGCCGCCTACATACTCAGCTTTTTTATAACCATCGTTAAAATTTTTAGCAAGGTATACAGCAATACTCGAAGCGATCAGAGCGATAAAAAGCGAGCTATTGTGAACAAATAAGTGTCCAGCGTCTGCCAGCACCGCTAATGAATTAGCATAATACGCTCCAATTAGCTGAATAACCATAAATGAGCAAGTGATTGCCAACGCAATAAGTAGTCTGCGCCTTGAAGCTTTGTGAGTTGTGATGTCAGTCATTGACAGATGGAAAACCTTAAAAAAATGAAATGCACCGCAAGGGTAATGATATACAGTCTCAATTGTAACTATTTTTCATGCTTGGCGCATTAAAAACCTGACCTACACTTTATTTTTATTCATTTCTCCCACTAAAATATCTAATACGCTAATGGCAAAACTCAGCCATTACTTTGTCTGCTACCTCACGTAGCACTTTAATATCATCATCATCAAAAGCTCGAGGCTCAATATCAATCAAGCATAAAGTACCTAACGCACTGCCATTTTTATGAATTAATGGTGCACCAGCATAAAAACGAATATAAGGAGGACCAACTACCAAAGGATTATCCTTAAAGCTCGCGTCGGTTAGTGCATTGGAAACTACAAACACATCAGGCGACAAAATAGCATGACCACAAAATGAAATATCTCTGCCTGTCTGACATGCTTCTAGCCCAACTTTAGACTTAAACCACTGTCGGTCACTGTCTACCAAGCTAATTAAAGCAACAGGTACACAAAATACATGCGCAACAAACTCGGTTAGTCTATCCAACTTAGGGTCAGGCTCCGAATCTAATATCCCAAGTTGATTGAGTGTTTGAATTCTTAATGGCTCATTTGCAGGTTGTTCGGGCTTTTTCATAATGAAAGTTAAATAGCAATTTGGAAACCTTGTTCTATAGTAGTTTATTAACGCCCCTTAGTGATATGAATATGCAAAAAATTTTTAAAAAACTCCTTTGCTTTATCTTACTATTAGGTTGCTTTTACATGTTAGATCGTATTTCTATCGATTATGATCAGGCAAATAAGCATTTCAAGATGCACCAGCAAGTGTTCATAAATAGCAAACAATTTTTACTGTTCAGCAATATCATTTTTTCACTGCAAAAGGAAAGGGGATCAACCGCCGTTTTTAATGAACAAAACAGTTCTGCCATGCCTACCCTATTATCTCAATACAGACAAGCAACAACACAGCACTTTACGCAAGCAATCAGCTTCTACACTCAAAAAGGTAATACGTCGACTTATACCAACATGGTTGAGATGCTAAACATCTATTTTCAGCGCACAGAAAATATTAGGAACCAAGTAGACTCACAGCAACTTTCAGCAAATCAATCATTTGCTCAATATACCGCGCTAATAGAATTTTTATCAGACTCACTATTAGCTATCAAACATCGTACATTTACTGATAACAATACTAAAAACACGATATATCCAGACTTATCCCACTACCTAGATTTAATTTACTTAATTGAGTATGCAGGAAAACTACGAGCAAAAATCGGCATACTACTCAATAAGCCAGATGCGAATAAAAACATACTAATACCAAAAACTCTCTACCTTAACTCGAACATAAACAATTCATTATCGACTAAAAATTTAAGCAAAAAAACCTTGAATATTCTCCATGCTATTGAAAATTCAGCAGAGAAACAAAAAATAAACAACTTAATGGCGGGGCTGAAAAGTACAGGCCAAGCTAAAATGAAACCATCACTATGGTGGGAAACAAGCACATCATATATTAACCAATTGACCTCATTGGTCACAGCCATCACTGTTAATGGACAAGAAAATGCTCAACGTAGTATGCATACCGAAAAAGTAAAAAGTCAGGTTATTTTTATTACCTCAATTGCTGTAGTGTGTGTGGCTATTTTCTTACTTTACTCGATGTGGCTATTAATGAAGCCCCGCGATAAACATCAACACACGACGATAAACTATTGGCAGCTTTGCATTGTATTAATTGCCATATTACTCATTACCTTACTAACTCATAGAATCAGCCAAAGAGACCTTGATAATCAACTAAAATTGCAGTTTACAGCTGAATTAAAAAATAGTGCAATAAATACGCTAAAAAGTATTAAACAGGTTTGGTTCAATCCCACAATAGAAAGTTTAACTGCAACTCAAGCGAACCTGTTTAACCTCACAACTGCCGACATGAAAGATAACGCTTTACTAAACCAGCTAAACATTGGTAGTGACTTTGCTATCTATGATGTGCAAAACCAGACATGGCTATTAAATGACAATAAACAATTAGCAATTGCATTAGAGCAAGTTGATAAACACTATGAACTTATTAAACAGGGTCATGTTGTATCAACAACCGTTGTTACAAATGAAGCTATGACTGCACATTTTGTAACCTCTTTGGTAAACGAACAAGGTATTCAGCCGTATTTTTTGTGGTTCTCCAAAACCGATTTAACAGCCCTTAAATCAATTCTAAAATCCCCCTTTTTAGATTCTGATTCGACCGTGCTTTATTTTGATAGAAATCATACCCTGACGAGCCAAAAAAATTATAAAAATCACTGGCTGCAAGACAACACCACGCCAACCACGACTCCCCTCGCCCTAAAAAACAAATTCAAACAACTCGAATACATTAATTACCTCAACAAACCCGTGTTGGGGGTTTTATCTTGGAACAACGAGCTACAGATGGGAGTAGGTGCAGAACAAGAAGTGGCTGTTATTGATAACATTGTAAAAAATGTACAAAGGGAATTTTCTATTCAATTGTTTATTTTACTGTTTCTAAGCGGCGCTATTCTATCAATTGTCTATCGAATCCAAAACAAAGCATTTGAGCAACTTGCACTTTCAGAGCAACAGCTAGAAAAAGATAAAATTCAGCTTAATAATGCCCAAAAAATTGCTAATACTGGCTCTTGGGAATGGTACTTTGGTGACCCCCAAGTCACTATTTCTAAAGAATTATCTAATATGCTTCAATTGCCAAGTGATACAAACAGCTATTCGGCTCGCAGCTTGTTAAGATTTATAGAACCTGCATGTCGGCATGACTTATTGCACTCAATAAAAAAACATAATGGTCGCAGCTCCATTACCATGCGATTGATAACACAAAACCTCTCAAGTATTTCTCATATCGGGTTCGCAGCCAACTGGCAAATCACTGAAATGGCTCATACTGGTACGCAACAAAAGAACCTTGTCGGCATCATCAAAAATGTCACCGAACAAGTCATGGAGCAAAACCGTCAGCAGAAACAACAAACAGCGCTAAAGGCAGCTCGAGCAGCTGCACTTGCCAAAATGGAAGAAGCGGATCAACAACGTTTTGCATTAGAGTTAGCGTTAAAAGAAAATAAAGAAACCGAACGCCTTTTACAGCAAACTCTCGACAGCATACCCGCGTTTATTTTGTTATTAGATGCTAGCGCTAAAATAACCTTAGTGAATCAATACTGGTTTAAAACACAACACGCTGACCAGTTTAGTGGTGGACTATTTCTTAACACTTTCTTTAACGTAGGAGATGACTGTATTGATGCTATCAACTCCTTACCCTTAACAAAAAGAGAACCCTTACTAAATGGCCTAACAGAAGCAAAATTTCAAGACAATTATATAAAAGAACTTGAATGCGAATATATCATTACTGAAGGCCCAATATGGTTTGAAGTCATCATAACGACCATTGAGACACACAACGGCAAATCAATTTTAATGTATCAGCATGACATAACGCAGAGAAAACAAGATGCTTTTCAATTGCAAGATGCTAAAGCTAAAGCAGAACTCGCCAATGATGCTAAATCTCGTTTTTTGGCCACCATGAGCCACGAAATAAGAACCCCCATGAATGGTGTTGTTGGTATGCTTGATTTACTTCATCAAAGCACCCTTTCTCAAGAGCAGAGTCATTTAACATCTGTAGCCAAAAATTCTGCACTGATGCTGCTTAGGATCATTAACGATATTCTCGACTTTTCCAAAATCGAAGCAGGTAAAATGTCCATAGACTGGTTACCGTTCGATTGGCGCGATGTTATTCAAGAAATAGCAGAGCTGTTAGCACACCAAGTTAAAGAAAAAAACCTTCAGATGTACTTTATGTTTGACCCAAAACTTGGTTATTGGCAATTGGGGGACCCAATAAGAATTAGACAGATATTGCTTAACCTAATCGGTAATGCCGTCAAGTTTACAAAAACTTCTTCCAGTAAAATTGGCTTGATTGAGGTTCATATCTCTATAGCCAAGAACAACGATGAAAGAATCGAAATATCTGTAAAAGATAATGGTAAAGGCATGACAAACGAGCAACAGAAATCCTTGTTTAAGCCATTTATGCAAGCCGACAATAGTATTCATAGAGAGTATGGAGGTACAGGTTTGGGTCTGTCTATTACTCAAAAGCTGACCGATATGATGCATGGTTCAATCAGCTGTGAAAGTACAGAGCATCTAGGTAGTACTTTTAAACTATCACTTCCCTTTCGTGAACATATTCCGCAACAAAACAATAAAATTGCAATTTACTTCAATAATATCAGTGTCTATGTATTGGGTGATGATGACATCTTTGAGCAAGATTTACAGGCAAATCTAATAGCGCACGGTGCCAAATGCGAGGTAATTAACTGGGTGAATATTAATGACAGTAATATTAGTGCGGTCAGCGCCGATTATATTGTGGTAACACTTGAACGCTACCAACAAATTATTACTTCAAATTATCAATTTCAACCTAATAATGATAAGGCTATTTATATTATTCTAGTGGGTGACAACTTTACCACGCCTCTACCGACAGAAAACTGCTTTGAACCGATTTACTACAACCCTTACTATAGCTTCAAAATAGTTGAGCACATCGCCGTTCGCGAAGGCATTATTAGCCCTGATATCCCGCTTCCTCAGATCGTCAACAATAACGACACAGCGCCACCAAGTATTGAACAAGCGCAAAAAAATAACCAGCTTATTTTAGTTGTAGAAGACAATGCTTATAATCAAGATGTATTCAGGCGCCAGCTAAGCTTACTTGGTTACCAATGTATGATTGCCGAACAGGGTCAAATGGCTTTAGAATTTATAGCCACACATTCATTTGCCTTAATAATTACCGACTGCCATATGCCGATAATGGACGGATACACCTTCACTAAAAAGTTTCGTGAAATAGAGCAACAACAACCCACAATCAAAGAGCTGCCTATTATTGCCGCCACAGCAAATGCCCTAAGCGGTGAACGTGAAAAGTGTTTATCATGTGGCATGAACGATTACATATCTAAACCGATTGAATTAGCGCATTTAAAAAATTTACTACACAAATGGATGCCTACTCAGCCAGAGCCAAAAACAGCCCAAAAAAGCGTTACACCAACAAGTAACGCATTGATTGATTTAGCATTGTTGTCAAGCTATGTCGGTGATGATAAACAAATACAGCTGTTATTTTTAGAAAACTTCATGAGTGATTCAGACCCTCTTATGAAATTACTCATAGATCACACTGCTGATATCGAACAGGTCAAAAGCTTAGCTCATCAACTAAAGTCCTCTGCAAAAGCAATAGGTGCAACCGAACTTGCCAATAACTATCACGAGCTAGAGCAGGCAGCCAAAGACAAAAAATCTGAAAAAGTTAGCACAATATTTCCAACCTGTGTTTCACAATTCAATGCTGTATGTTCTGAAATTACAACTATACTTAAGCTTAGTGATTTGCACTGATAGATGCGTCGAAAGCTCAGGTAGATACAAAGGCTAACTAATGGATGTAAGAGAATCATTAAACGTAATAGCAATTGATGACAATAGTCTGATCTTGACACAGTTAAGGCTGCTGCTGTCTCACTCTTATAGTGTCAATTTTTCAGGCTTTACCAAGGGTTCTGAAGCTTTATTACACATAAAACATGAACAAACAGATTTAATTTTTTTAGATCTAAATATGCCTGATATGGATGGCATTGAAGTATTGAGGCACCTATCTGATTTAAATATTTCAGCTTCAATAGTACTTCTGAGCGGTGAAGATAACACCATAATAAAGATGGCAAAAAACTTAGCACAATTGAGAAATTTAAACGTTATAACAGGGTTAGATAAACCCATTACGGCAGCACAAATTAAACAACTCATGGAGTCATTATTTAGCATCGCTCATAGCCAAGCCCCAAATCTATCATCGCATTCATTCGAGATAGAAGAATTAAAGAGTGCGGTTGAAAATAAACAAATGTGCCTGTATTTGCAACCTAAAGTCGCCTTAAAAAATGAAGAAATTATAGGTGCAGAATTTCTGGTTAGGTGGGATCACCCCGAGTTTGGCATATTATCGCCCTATTATTTTCTCGATATTATTGAACAATCTGACCTTGTACATGATTTTTCGATTGTTATTGTCAATGAAGCCTTTGCATTCATAGAGCAGCACTTTAAACTTGTTCAGTCTCTCACCTTTAACATTAATTTAAGTGTAAAAAACTTAGAAGACCTTCAGCTACCTGAACGACTTGCAGATTTAGCCAAAAGTTATCGTGTACCACCCAGCATGATAGTTTTTGAGGTCACGGAGAGCCTGTTAATCGAGAACTTAGCACAGTCATTAGATGTTTTATTAAGGTTACGTCTAAAAGGATTTTCACTGGCGATAGATGACTTTGGTACTGGCTACTCTTCAATCAAACAATTGAGTCAAATCCCATTTTGTGAACTAAAATTAGATAGATGCTTTATTCACGACTGCGCAATAGACAAAGATAAACAAGCGATTATTGAAGCAACGGTATCTCTTGCTCAAAAGCTTAATTTAAAGGTAGTGGCTGAGGGTATTGAACAACAACAAGACCTCACTTTTTTAGACAATTATCAAATTGACTACGGCCAAGGCTATTTATTTGCACTGCCTTTAGAAAAAATCCACTTTTTAAAAACGATTGAGCAGCAATCAAGTTATACGCGAGATAGTAAACGCAACATAATGAGAGGCTAAGGCAATTAAATCGCCAAATTGGTATTTTTCATTATTCACGACATATTTAAAAGCTCTTGCCAAAATTAGTCGCATGTATGTGCAAATGTAGCAAGGTAAGTTTCACCATGGTAACTAGGAAGTGAAACATGACTCGTAAAGAAGTGGAACACGTTGAACGCCACCCAAAAGTTGTACTTTTGTGTGAAGATGTAGAAGAGCTTGCTGGGGTTACTGAAGTCATATCTTCACAAATATCGGCCTTCAGAACGCTCTGTAATTTCGATGATATGCAACAAGTACTAGTCGACTCAACGCCTTTAGTTATTATTATTGCGATGTCAAGCGTGAGTAAAAGTGTTGAACTATATAGTCTATTAGCCAAAGGTGGCATGCTAGATTACCCGCACGAAAATATTCTATTGTGTGAAAATAGAGAGTCAGGTATTGGCTTTCGATGCTGTATGAAAAATATATTTCGAGATTACTTCATCTACAAACCCATGTATGAAAATTACCGCTTACGGATGATATTACACAACGCACTTTTACGTAGCAAAGAAGCGCATGATATTACTCACATCAGAGAAGAGCACTTTGGCAGAATTGATGAAGACCTAAAGCAACTTATTGATGATGCAGCCCAATATCACCAATCAGCCGAGCAAACCTTAAAAGATGCCAGAAAAGATTTACAAAATGCTTCTGGTATAAACGAGGTACAATCAGCTTTGATACAAGATCTCAAAGCTCAGCATATCGACCCGCTATTAGATAAGCTAGAAGCACAATTATCTGATAGTGTTATAGAGCTCACCAAAAGGTTGAAAAGCAAACAGTTCTCTGTGGCTGAACTATCAGCACTACTCACAGAGCGCGCCATACCGAATACCAACCACCAAGCGTCTTTGCTTAAGGAAAGTAAGCCTGAAACACAAAAAGCACAACCGAATAGACACAATGGTTATTTAGATCTTCCCTCCTCAAAGGAAGAAAACACTCCGCAGCCTGTCAAAGAAGAGCCGTTAAAAAACGCTAAAATAATGGTTGTTGAGGATAATGAAATTTATCGCGAAATGATAAGCAAAATACTACGTGATGAAGGTCATTATGTTGAAAGCGTAAGTAGTGGGCTCACAGCGATAAAGATGCTGAGAAAGCATAAGTATGATTTAATTTTCATGGATTTATTTATGCCTGAGCTTGATGGTTACAATACCACTAAAAATATCCGAAATATTCCTAATTGCAAAAGCATTCCTATTATCGCCTTAACAAGCAATAAAAACAAAGAGCTCATCCGAAAGTGGGCGAGCTTAGGACTCACCGCTTATATTGCGAAACCATCAACTAAGCAATCAATTCTTAAAGCTGTCGAAAAGTGTAATGCTATAAACCAGCTTAGAGTGTGATTAAAGGCTTAATGTATGAAACTCAATGTCAGCAACACCCCTGCTCTAATGGTGTCACATAGCCTGCACATATTAGACATTAACGAACCAGCCCTTGTATTAATATCCCAAACATACAAGGATGTTATAAACAAGTCGGTAGAAAACTTTTTTACTTGCCCGCAAAAAATATCTTTAAAGCAATTAAATGCTTATGTAAACCAAACTATTTTATTGGAAGTTGACGACAAGCCTTTTACTGCTTTGATTTTACCGCAACAAGAAAGCACTTTTTCAATAATATTGATTGACCAACAACCTCAAGACAAAACACCAGCCGAGCATAAAGTTCAAGTGATTGGTCGCTGGATGTACAACACAATAGACCGCACGTTTCAACTTTCAAAAACCTGTGCAGCCTTATTAGCGTTAGAGCAAAAAACTGCAATTTCACTTGACTATATCATAGAAAACTTGGCCAAATCGGATACTGAGTTGGTTGTTAATGCCTTTAAAGAAGCGGGTATTAATAAACAACCTTTTAGTCTTGAAGTTCATACAAAACACTCTCTAGACGTTGCCCCTTTACAGTTAATTTGCCATGGTTTACAAGATGAATCTGCAGCTACATTGCTTAAAGGTATTATTAAACGAAATATCTATACGCAAAAACTAGATTGCAAACTTGATGAACAACATGAAAGACGAGGACGTGCATTAGAAGGTGGGCAAATAGGTACTTGGAGTATCATACATTACAAAAATGAAATGTCTGTTCGCTGGGACAGTCAAACTTGCAAGTTATTACACCTTCCAGCTACGAATAATCATGGTAGCATTTGCACATGGATTAACCATATTCACCCTCAGGATGCCCCCTCAGTTAAAGCGGCCATTGAACAGGCATTTACACAAAACAAAGACTTCGAACGCGAATATCGCTGTATATTGCAAGATGGAAGTTGTATTTATATCTATGCCAAAGGTGTACTGAGCAACGACTCACGTACTAACACTTCCTTTTTGGATGGCGTCATCATTGATCATACGCCAATATATGAAGCACGGATGCGACTCGAAGAGTCTAACTTACTACTCGAAGCAAAAGTAAAATCACGTACTGCTGAACTAGATCAGGCCGTCAAGCATGCTGAGATGGCGAGTCAATCAAAATCAGAGTTTTTATCTATGATGAGCCATGAGTTAAGAACACCAATGAATGCAATTATTGGTGCTTTAGACTTGTTAACCGATCAAGACAATAGCTTTGAAGAACAAGAGTTACTTGATACCGCTGCAATTGCTGCCAATAACCTAGTTTCTATTCTTAATGATATTCTTGATATAAACAAAATTGAAGCAGGGAAACTTGAACTAGATTGCTTTGATTTTGATGTCTCTAAAATGTTGAATAATATTATTGTTATCTTCGGCCCAATAGCAGAGCAAAAAGGCGTGAAATTAAAGGTTTTAGAATCTGACAATCTGCCTGCTGAGCTCAATGGTGATGAAAACCGTATTCGACAAGTTATGTTTAATTTAGTGAGTAATGCGATTAAGTTTAGTGGCAACGACTCTAGTAACATGGGACTTGTATCAATCGCTTTATCTTGTGAAAAAGTTAATGCTCTGGTCAGTAAACTTATTTTTGTAATTAAAGACGATGGCATAGGCATTGATAAAGAAACATTAAAAAAGCTTTTTACGCCATTTACGCAAGCAGATAAGAGTACGACACGGCAATTTGGTGGCACAGGCCTCGGATTAGCAATTTGTGGTCGACTCATTGAATTAATGGGTGGCGAGATCGTAGTTAATAGCGAAGTCAATATTGGCAGTGAATTTACAGTCAGCATTCCTATTTGGAATTTCAGGCCACGAGAGCTGCAAACACTTTATTCTTGCATTACCCTCTTCTCTAATATTAACGACACGCCTGAAATAGAAAACTTAAAGAACAAGTTATCTTTTTATTGTAATGAGATTATTGTCATACCCATTAGCAGTTTAACCTCATATGATACTAGTAGTGAGAACCTTAATATTCTGATTGCCACAACTATGGCTGATATACACGAACTTGATTCTTGCTCATTTACTCCCCATGACGTTTTACTTTTATACAAAAGAGACTTGTTTGAGCAGTTAACTGAGCGCTTTAAAAAAACCTTCAAATTAAATTTAGACACACTGACTTTTTTCACATTACAAAAGTACTGCTTACAGTTGAAAGAACGCTCAAAGCTGGAGTTTGAACCTTTGCAAGAAGATGATTTTGCAATCAACTTAGATGTAACAACCGAACCTAATAACGACTCTCCTCATCAGCTCCCGTTGCTCGTAGTTGAAGATAACGAATTCAACCAAAAACTGATGGTTAAACAGCTTTCAAGGCTTGGCTACAACTGTGAATTGGCATCTGATGGATTACAAGGATTAAAAATGTGGCAAAACAATGATTATGCTCTGATTTTAACTGATTGCCATATGCCAGGTATGGATGGATTTGAACTAACACGCCAAATAAGAAAGTTTGAAGAAAAAAGCGCTGAAATTCCCATAATTGCAGTCACTGGCGCAGCAATGAAAGGTGACCAAGAGTATTGTTTATCCGTTGGGATGTCAGATTTTATTAGCAAACCAGTTACTTTGGCTAAATTCAAAAATACACTAGAGAAATGGTATGGAAATTAACACGCTAGATAGCTTGAAAACGTTAAATGAAGATGTAATGTTAGAACTGCTAGGTGATGATAGAGACGAAATCAACAGCTTTCGCCAACAATTTTTGGTACAAGCCAAAAATAGTCTGCAAAAAATTGCTGGTTACTATCGCCAAAACCAAATAAAGGCAATCAAAGATGAGGCACATTATTTAAAAACATCCGCTAAAGCGATTGGGGCTGAACGTTGCGCTTACTACTTACAACAACTTGAAGACACCACTCAAACACAAGCTACTGAAAATATAATAAAGCAACAATGTAGAGCATATATAGAGTCACTTAGTAGCGAAATAAAAAATGTTTTTCATGCCTGCAATAACAAATAAATACATCTCTTAATTGAATGCTGCTCTTTATCAGTAGAGTTTGCAATGCAGGAAAGGGTCATGTTCAAGGTTATACCATTTGCATTAAATATGTGACCAAATATTGCGACATATCATTGCCTTTGATGGCAAAGCTATTCGCGGGGCAAGTAAACTGCTTGCTGATAAATTACACCTCGTCTAAGCATTTGATTGTGAGGCAGGTCTCACATTATTCCACCAAACAATTGGCAATAAGACAAATGAAATACCTGCAGTTCAGGATTTATTGCAAATACTCAATATCAATAATCTACTTTCAAAATGGATGACTAATTTCGACAATGTCAGATTCCAACTATGGATTGGCATTGCCTATTGCTTCGAGGCGTATAATATGCCTTAAATGGATAGCTTTTATTCAACCGCCAAGTTCTGTTAGGTATTTGCACCCATACGATAGCAATTAAAGGAGTAATGATGAGGATTCTTACCAATATTTGTTCTGATGATTTACAAAGTAGCAAACGCTTTTATGTCGATCTTTTAGAGTTCGATGTTAAATATGAAAGTGATTGGTATATTCAACTATGTTCACCTAATGATGCCGAAATTGAATATGGAATTATCAAAAGACAACATGAGTTAGTGCCTAATCTTTATCAACGTAAACCGACGGGAATGTATGTCACATTTGTAGTGTCTGATGTAGACAATACCTATAAAAAAGCAGTAGCAATGGATTTACAAATACTCCAAGAGCCGCGCAATGAATTTTACGGACAACGCCGCTTTCTAACACAGGACCCAAGCGGTTGTTTGATTGATATCTGCTCTCCTTGGAAATGAAGTAAAAAATACAAAAAGCAGCCCATACCGGTGCTGGAGCTACGGCTTTCAATGACTGCAAAAGCTAGTTCGTCAAAGCAATTTGTTACGAATGGTTTTTGCTGCTTGTGACAAATTACTTAAACGCCTATTGGCTTCAGCCAGCTCAACACCCTGAATTGCTTCATAGTCATCTAAAAAGAAAGCCTTGTCATAGTTCTTCGTCTGTGGATTTTTTACATAAACCAGTACGTAGCAACGCATCTCAACTTTATCAAGCACCCTAAAAAAGTTGATATCTTTTGACGTGATTTTAGGCTTAACAGCACGACTTAAATGCTCAGAGAATACGTGCTTAACATATACCGATTTATCATTTCGACGATACTTTACAACATCAGCCAAACCAAATTCTGCAGCATCTTGAGTATGTATATCTTGCTCAAGTTGAACCATCGTTTTTTTACCAAACAATCGTAGCTTAATACGACTCAAAAAAGACGTGTTCTTACTTTTCATATTATGCGTAAACAACATCCTTTGTTTAGGTAACCTATAATCTGCTGTCATGCTCATGTTCACCTCCTTGTTACTTATTATAACCACCAATTAAAACTACGAAACTGCATAAAAAGTTACTTAATTGTTTCCAATAGGTAACTTCCTTATGTCTGTTAATTTCGCATAACTAAATATTAATATGTTAATAGTAAGGGTTGAAAGTAAATAAAATAACAAGGAGTTAAAGGTGTATAAAATTTTACTTAGCCCAATTAGCTGTCACTTTATGCTGCTATAAAAGCTTTACTTTATTAAAAAAGAGCGAACAGAGCTGGCCCAAATTTTCGGATATAACTTTCAGTGATTGATCTGTTTTTATAGTAACCAAAAATATTGGAACAGATGATGACTAGAAAACGCAGAAACCACTCTCCTGAATTTAAAGCTAAAGTGGCATTGGCCGCTGCTAAACATTGCTGAATTAGCACAGAAATACAACCTTCACGCAAACCAAATTTCTACATGGAAAAAAACTACTTGAAAATGCGGCTATTATCTTCGCTTCTGAAAACTTAACTGATAGAAGAAACAGATAAGTTAGTTTATGTGTCCAGCCAATGGGGTCCAGTTCTGAGAAAAACGTCAGCGCCAACTATAGGCGCTGTTTAATTGACATAATACCTCTAGACTCTTAGCTTGTTATCAATAATCTTACACATCTTAATTAAGCTCATCATCCACCCAAAACTTAGTCCCTTTTAGTACAGCTTGCAGTGCTAGGCCCGTTTCTGTCAGTGAGTAAACGGTAACATCATCAACAACCGCTTCCGCCGCGACGGCGCCACCTTGATGCTTGTGTTTAGCGGCTGCATCAGCATTACCACCAAATGCCCAACCGTGCTCAATGAACCTTGCAAGTGCTTTTTGAGTATGAAAAACCATAACAACACTAAAATCTTTTGCACCAATACCAAGGCCAATACCCGCCTCAGCCATATTCATGTATGTTCGAGCACCCGTTTTGCTATTAACAGCTACACCATATCCACCACCAAAACTGGCAATGATCACATTTACATTGGCATTATCAAATACAGCATACCCAGCTGAGCTTGCAATTTGTTGCTGTACATCGGGCTTTTTTGAATAGAGCGATCTCAATACATCACCACGCATATCCTCCACTGCTGCGCGTTTTTGAGCCACAGTGTTTCCTGCCGATGAAACACAACCACTTAAAAATAGAACGATTGATATGATAGCCATCATAGAATTACTTTTCATACTTAACACTCCTAACAGAAATGAACTCATGTATTACATTTAACTGGATATTTTAGTAAAAAAAGCTGGCCACTACCTGAATCTACAAATATTTTTTTTAAACATTCTTTTTAGACATAAAAAAAGGCCGCTGAACGCGGCCAATATCATGGGTAATCATGAAGGGATAAGTGTGAAATCAAAATTAGTTTACATATACACTTAGCAAAATAAAACCACATTATAACGCATTTAAACATCGGAAAAAGCGAACTATATATTCAGTTAAAAAACTATTCACTTTTATGAAAGTCCTGTTTAAACCTTTTCAAAAAAATCTACGACTAATCATTTAAACCTCATCTACTAACAAGAAGAACATCATGCTTAAACATTTAGTCGCCCTTACTATTACTGTTACCGTTATGTCAGTCTCTTTCGCTAAGAACACAACAAAAGACTTTCAAAAACAAAAGATTAGCAATGAAGAATATCGAATGATTGTATTTCAAGATTGCCAGCAAGTACTTGTTGAACCGCTAAATGATCAGCAACTAAGCAGTTACCTGGCTTTAACAACACTCTCTAAAAAGATGAAGCAGTTAGAAAAGCCTGTCGATAAAGTTAGCGCCCAAATGAGCAGGCTTGGTAAGCAAATTGAAGCCTTATCGAGTAAAGCATTTGTAGAACATGACGGTAAATTAACAATAGATAAAACTTTACTTGCCAAGCAAAAGAAAATATCAAACCAACTCAGTACACTGGCATCCGATCATGAAGATGATTTTAAAGCACTTGAAGCACACGGGAAAAAAATAGAATTTGCCGCTAACAACTTTGAGTCCTTAATAGCACCACTTATTGGTGACATTAAAAACTCCCATATACAAATTTTAAAATCAGGCGAGCCAGTAAAACCTTGTAACCTATTGTCAACTTACTCTTAAGCATCTTGAGCATTGTTCTTGGGCAGGCCATTAATGCACTTTAATGGCCTGCCTTAGAGCTATTAGATACAATGACATGATTAGGGCGTTTATAAATTAGCTCCTAGGAAACCAACTCACTCTGTTAGATGAAAGTACGGAGTACAATACCTAAACATTATTTTTAACCGCAAAGAAATTATACATACCGAAGAAAAAGTCTGGATGCATTTTTTCGAACTGTTCCCAACGAGTTAAGGTTTCACCAAGCTCCAATGGCTGAAATTCATCTAAAGCCTGTTTATATTGAACCATCTGTACGTTTGAAATCGCCATTGATTTAAATTCGATACTAGAGTTATTTAACAATTGATCAATCGTTTCAAGGCTATAGTTAATCTCTTGCGGGTGAAAAACGGCATCCATTAAACCGTTACTATTAAAAAAATCATTACTGTTAAACCATTGCCTACTTTTTTGCTGCTTGGTCCACTCATTACGCCATTGTGGTAGTTGCTTCTTGGTGATTTCATCAGTACCAAAGTAGTCAATAGCCTCTGCTCTTATGTTTGCTAACTCGCGTCGACCTAAACTGCTGTAAAAGCCTAAGATCATCAAACCATTAGATTTTAAGCACTGACTTAATCTACTAAGTCCAAGCTGTGGAGAAGCCATATGATGCATTACACCAGTACAAAGAATAAAGTCAAACTGTTTACTTAATTTGCTAATTTCTAGTATATCTAGAAGTTCAAAGCGCACATTTTGTAATTTATAGCGTTTCACCATTTGTTGAGCATACTGCATACTAACAGGGCTAATATCTATTGCCGTAACTTGGGCATAAGGATTGGCAAAAGCGGTCTCTACGACCTGTAAACCTGTGCCACAACCTGCTATCAATATATTAGGAGTTTGAATGCTATCTAACCCCAATCTTGTCATACATTGCTCAAAACTAAGCGAGCTTAAATTGACCACTTTATATTTGGGGTATGGATTTGCTTTATAAAATGTTTGTACTTGCTTAGAAGTATCATTAGTAAGCTCGTTATTAGACTCCGTTTCTCCTTGAAGAACTGAAAGGTAGAACTTTAAGTCTTCAGCAATTGGTAACATTTTGTAGTGTGCAAAGCCATCTCCTCCTTGTTGCCAAAGCTCTAATGCCTCGTCAAAACTGGCATAACATAGCTTGAGTGCCATCACTTCAGAGGTAAATAATGGATCACTTAAATCTAATTGGTTAAATAATGTAAGCTCTTCAGTACTTGTGAAGTAAATACCATCATTGAGTAAATTTTGACATGCTATGGCGACCATAGTCGGTAAATATTTTCGTGCATCCAAATTATTTGCAATGCACCTTAATAATTCTTTCCTGCCCAATAAAATAACTTTTTCTAATTGATGATTAGGTGTGATGGCGCGCTCAATAACAGCACAAAATGTGGGATCAGCTAACATGCTTTCAAGAGGCTCATTAAGAGTGGTAATTTCCCCTGCTAAAACTTTCTCATACTTCGCAAATAACTGCACTCTAAGATACTCTACAGCTTGACCTTCCAAGTATTGATACTTAATCGCCTCATGTAGCGCCTTCTCAAGTGGTTTTAGGTACGACGTAAAATTGATTGCTTTTAGTATATTAAGTAAATAAGCCAACTCATTTTGCTGGTAACCTCCAAACTGAACAGCATCTATCGCACAACCTAGCGACTCAAAAAAGCGCCCCATTTTTAGGTAGCATTGTGCAAGACCAGAAAACGCAGCAACATTCCTATACTCTTCATCCAAAAGCTGTGCAAAAAGTTCTGCTGCCTGAGTATATTGCTTTGACCGCATCAAGTTTTGTGCATGCTTTAATCTATTTTTTGACATGAGTTCAAGTACTTATTGTTAGGAGATGACACTGCTTAGCTTCGTATGAAATTTTTAAAAATCAAGGGTTAATTTTCTAAGCCACACTCTGATTATTGCATATTAAAGTTCAACTGCATTCATTGCTAATCGCTCTTTTTCTAACATACTTTGAATATTGATAACTGTATCTTGAAATCGTGCTAATTCACTGCCTTGAATTTTAGCTTGCGACACTTTTTTAAGTAGTAAAGGGTTAATAGGTTTATCGTTTTTATGCACCTCGTAGTGAAGGTGCCTCGCTTGTGAAAGCCCCGTATTACCTAAATAACCTATTGTTTGACCTTGCTTTACTTTCACGCCTGGCCTGATCCCCGGCGCAAACCCTTTTAGGTGTGCATATAGTGTTTTATATCCATTAACATGGCGCAATAACACTCGGTTACCAAAACTGCCGGCCCTATTGGCCTTTTCAACCGTACCATTACCAGCAGCAAAAATTGGCGTACCCACTGGAGCACCAAAATCTAGTCCCGCATGCAAACGCGTATAACCTAAAATAGGATGTTTTCGACGGCCAAATTTAGAAGATAAGCGCGCACCATTTAGAGGCGTTTTTAATAATAAGCTTCTAGCGGGCCGACCATCTGCAAAGTAAAACCCACCAATTAATTTGTCACCTTGGTGATGAAAAATTTCAAACGAATCTTTGCCTGCGACTAAGTGACCATACAAGAGTTGAGTCGGGTTATCTTTTCGGTCATACAATGCATCAGCAACTAATACTTGTTGCTCACTAAACATTAAAGTGAGTTGGTCGCCACTTTGTATTTGCCTTTGAAAATCAATAAAATGAGAAAACGCCATGATCATTTGATTAATAACATCAAGTGGCACACCCTCTTGTTGTGCAGCTTCGTATAAACTGTTTGATACAGTTGTAGAACGCAATACCTGTTTTGACTTGGTTAACATAGAATAAAGCGCTTTATGCCAACCAATCTCATTACGTATTACACGCAAACGCTGGGCAAAATCAATCGCAAATATTAGTGCTACAAGCCCCTGCTCATTATACTCAACTTGAAGTTTCTGACCTATATTCAGACGGTTTAAGTCGATGTCTGGCTTTACTAACTCAGTGACTTGCCAAGCATGCTGTTCAGTAAAACCAAATGGCTTGAGTAAACCTATTAATGACTGCCCCGCCTTGACACTCAAAACCAATGTTTTTGTTGTCTTATTATGATTCGTTTTTGACTGCTGCTCATTCATTTGAGCAACTTTTGGCAATTGAGTCGAATGACTAACAGTCTCTTGCGACACATTATTTTGCACTTCAATTTTTGGGTCTGAGACGTTTTCTACGCAGCCGAAAAGAGCCGTACTCAATACGGTAAAAAGTATTTTTTTCATAAGATTAGTTTACTTTTATGACATCTAATGGGTTAATTTTTTTGCCTTTATGCAAAATCTCTAAGTGTAAATGTGGGCCTGTCACTTTACCAGTCTCTCCTACTGTGCCAATGTGGCCACCAACAGTGACCCAGTCACCTTTGTTTACAAATGTTTGATCTAAATGGGCATAGAGACTTTGATAGCCATTACTGTGTTGAACCAGTACTACTTTACCGTAATTACTAGGAAGTGTTTGCGAGTCGGCTACCAAAACTTTTCCTGTTGCAACTGATGACACGAATGTGCCTTTAGGTGCAACTAAATCACTGCCAGCGTGAGCTTTGTTATTTCTAAATTGACTGATATGGCCAAAGTGAGAGCTTATAAAGTAAGTCTCTAAAGGAGGTGCCCAATTCGGTTCGCTAGGAGTAAACATTGGTCGTAATTGACTACTCACAACAAAAAGCAGTAATGCATTTAATATCAACCCTAAACCTATTCGACCCGTTTTAGCTTTGACTGGTAACATTACATTCGTTAATCGCTGCTTATAATCTTCTAACGACAAAGCTGTTGATGCAAATGCCACACCCGTTTGCTGTTTATTGCCGCAGTCACAGTATTTGAGCACCCAGAGCATAGCTTGTGCGTAAGTTTTTTTATTTAAAGCAAACCGTGTAATGGTTTTTTGATCGCATCTGCTTTCAATCGCTTTAACTAAAGCTACTTGCATTTTATGTAGCGCAGGATTAAACCAACAAAAGCATGATAACACTTGCCACACAAATAATGCGTGATGATCTCGATATAGAGAGTGGGTCATCTCATGATATAGCAAGGTATTTTTATGCGCTGTCGGTAACGACATAAAACACTTGGGTAACGCTATTTTACTACGCCAAAACCCACTGACAAAGGGGCTACAATTTACTGGCAAAATAACGGTTTGAATATTTGTTTGCGTAAACGTCGTCGGCTCACCCGTAGCCAGTAAATCGTTAATAGCATTGTGAGCATGCCAAAAACGCATTAATTTCTTTGCCGTCACTGCGATATAAATAACCATTAAAATGGCCAAAACCACACTAAAGTCCCAACTAAAGCTACTCCTAGCCACTAATTCAGTTTGCAATTTAACTTGCTCAGCATGCTCTGAAACTGCAAATAAAGCGACGGGTAATGCCTGATAGTGCTGCTGCATATTAAAAGGCAAAAAAGGCACAAAGCTTATCGCTAACAACCCCCACCAAAGCTGTGGCATTGCGGGGTTAAATCGTGTTAGGTACTTTCCCAACCCTAATAAGGCGTAACTCAGCAGCACCCAAAGAATTAAACAGGCCAACAGGTTGGTTAGCGCCATAAAACTCATACTTAGTCCTCCCGCTTATCTTGCTCTGATAGCGTTTCGAGTAAATGCTCAAGCTCACTGAGTTCTTCGGCTTCAATCAGTCGACTGTCTGCAAACATATTCACAGGCAGTGGTCCATCTAACTCAAACACATTCTTCGCAAACTCTTGGGCATAAGCAGCAAGTGTTGCTACTTTATCAACTTGAGCACTATAAGATTTTTTATTGCCTTGCTCACCAATAATCAGTAACCCTTTTTCACCCATGCGCTCAAGTGTTTTACGCGTTGAAGAGTAAGACCAATTAAACTTAACGTAAATCGCATCATGAATTTCCTTTGCGGTTCTTGGCTGATGACGCCAAAGTAATTTAAGTATTTCCAGCTCTGTTGTATTTGGTTTCATTTTTAACATGCTCTTTATGTGACACATGTCGCACCTTAACAAACAAAAAAGTGCGACACAAGTCACACTTTTAAAATTATTACCAGAAGATAAAGTGATTAGTTCAAAATTGGCGATAAATATTGAGGGTTAGTCACCAAATTTCTCACATCATGTGCTGCATGTTCATTAAAGGTATTTTGCTCACACCATTTCCCAACGCTCTTTATGTCTGTTTTTAAAACTTTAGGGCGCACACTCCACGTTACCTTAAAAGGAGACCCTTTATCGTTATAACTAGGCCCAGTGGTAGAACCTGTATATTCGACTGGCTTGCCTGTTGTATCGGAAAGGTTGACTGCTTGATAGTAACCATTTACTTTTTCAAATTCGGCAAGAGTATTAAAGTTTTGTCCATTACCATCATTAGTTAGCACCATCACTTGAGCTTCAACACGCAGTTGTGGATTGTTAATATGTTCAGTTAAACACGAACCTAGTGTCTCACCAGGTTTAACAGGTGCAGTGCTATACACATAATGTAATTCAATAGTGTCACCAGATTTCAACCCTGAGCCTTTAGCTTTACATACCGGCTGTTCATAAGGCATCAGTTCACTCTTACTCAACTGCCCTGTATATAGAAAACCAGCTTCATTCACACTTGAATTTACCGGCTTGGTAAATTCACCACCACGATGCTCTGCATTTTTATGAAAGTGAATATTACACAGGTTCAACACTGAACTCGGTGGCGCTTTAGAAAAAACAACCGGGTTTTGACCATTATCAACATCTATATCTCGCGGAGATTGAGGCCCAAATTGTGTTTCATGAGCTTTATCTGATATTTCTTTATGGTCATTCGCTTGCACATTCGGTGCAGCAATAGCCAAATTAGGTATCATTGCCGTTAGTACCAAGACTAAAGCTGTTTTCTTTCTCATGACATGTTTCCTTATAGTTAAATATATAAATCATAACGTATAAAACGCAAAAAAGATCAAAATAAAGATTTAACATGTTGAAATAAAACGTATAAAATTGCTTTTATCAGAATAATAAAAAACTCAGGGCCTGAGTTCTCAGCAGACCTTATAATACGAAAGTGGAGCGTAAATGAGATTATTAACTTTGATTTTTTAATACGCCCACACTACTGACACTCCTTGACACTTCTTCGTGGTTTACTGTTTAACGACTTAAACAACCTAACCAGTAAGGAAATAAACATGTCTCAAAATGTATTTGAAATTGTTGAATTTAAATTAGTACCAGGTGTAAGTGAATCGGATTTGATGCCACTGAGTGACGCATTTCAAACCTTTCTACAGGAACAGCCTGGTTTTTTGTATCGCTCTTTAGCAACTCATCAAAACGGTAATGGTTATGTTGATGTAAGCTACTGGCAATCTATTGAAGACTTAAATATGGTCGAAACAGCATTTAAGGAGTCTGAAGCTTGCATCGCGTTTTTAAAAGTAATTGATGAACAGTCAGTCACTATGACTCAGCACAATATTATTGCACAAACCCAATGTAGTAGCTAAGCTGCGCCAACTCATTCAGTAAAATACAAAGTACGTTCCTATGCATAAATCAGAGCGGCTATTTCAACTCGTTAATTTGCTCAAAGGTAGGCGACTTGCTGTTACAGCAAAGCAACTTGCTGAGCGCTTTGAGGTCTCTGAACGTACTATTTATCGTGATATTGAAACACTACAAAGTTCTGGTATACCCGTGCAAGGAGAAGCCGGTATCGGCTACCTCATCAGTGACCACCCGCTGCCTCCTATGATGTTTAGCTTAGATGAGCTCACAGCTCTATTATTGGGTAGTAAAATGGTCAGCGCGTGGACCGACCCAACTCTTAGTAATCATGCCAAATCTGCTATTGAAAAAATCGAGGCGGTACTTCCAGCGCAACTTAAACATCACAGTGAGCACTCCCCTTATTTGGTCTCGAGCTTTAAACATGATGCACAACAGCAGACTTTTAGCGAAACACTGCGCACAGCCATTGAATCTTACCAGTGCGTTAAGTTGCAATATCAAGATGTGAATGACAATCGCAGCGAAAGAACTTTAGAACCTTTAGGGCTCGTATATTGGGGAGGAAAATGGACCTTAATTGCATTTTGTCAGCTGCGACAAGACTATCGCGAATTTCGCTTAGATAGGATGCAAAGCCTAACTATTTTAAGCATACCTTTCTCAACCAATAATACTAAAAACTTAACGCATTACTTAGCGTTAGTTAGAGCTAAATATGCTAATGAAAGTGACGAAAATCCTGTCTCTTGTTAGTTTTACAGCAACGTAAATTATATCCCTATTTCTAAATGTAACGTCACGTAATTGGCGAACTTTAAAATCACGCATACACTTACCCTTCGAGCGCAATGCTCACACTATGCCTGTACTTGTTAGCTGGTTTTTACCGCAACATTTTCAATGACAGGCACGACCAAATTTAAGTGAAGGAATATTTCAATGACAGACACAACTATTGTAAGCGCTGCTATCTACCCACCAATAGGCGTGATGCGAGTTGGTAATAGCGAGCAAGCGTATTTTATTGGTCCTGAGGTGAACGAGCCACCAGTGCAAAGTGAAGAATTTTACCGCGATAAAACTGGCGCTCTTAAGCGCCAAGCTGCACGGTTTCGTATTTATGGCCTAAATGCTGCTGGTGAAGTAGTACAAGAACTGACAGCAACCAATGCCAACATCACTTGGCACGCCCAACTAGCCAATCAAAAGTCCTCTTGGTACGAATTTCAATTAGCTTTGGACATTCCCGAAGCTGTCACAGCACCGCCCTCATATCTTCGTAACAAGGCCACCCAAGATAGAAGCACTTTATTGATCGACGGTGGTTCAAATCAATTATCTGGCACAGAACAAAATGGTAATAACACCAAGTTTGTCGGTAAGTTTGAAGATAAAGATGTTTATTTGGGTGAGATGCGTACCGATGAGCAAGGCCGCCTTATTATGCTCGGTGGCCATGGAAAGTCTGAAAATCTAAAAGGTGAACCTGCCATTACCTTTGGTAACAATGACGGTTGGTATGATGATACCTCCGATGGTCCAATTAACGCCAAAGTGATTTTTAATGAGCAGGCACTGCCTGTAAAACCTGCATGGGTGATATGCGCGCCACCAGATTATGCGCCACTACAAAAATCAGTGCGGACCATGTGGGATCTCATGCGTGATGTAGCGGTCACCGCAGATATGTTACCAAAACCTGAACAACCCTCTTTTACCCACGATATACTGCCTGTTTTCCAACGAATGACCAATTTACAGTGGGTAAATGCGGGATTTGCAGCGGGCTTTGGCTGGAATAGCCCATTTGATTTTACGTCTGAGCAATGGTTAAAAAAACTTGCAGACCCTTCACCTATCTGGCAAGAAAGCCGTCGCACTTTATATCACAATTTTAGGCGATTAGACTGCGAATTTGTAACCGGCGAAAACCCTTATAAAGTGTCGGTATGGGACCCCAAACCCAGCGCCTTATCAGCACAACAATGGCCATGGATATATGGCGATGCAATGGGGACTAATGCAAACAACTCACCAAGGCAATTTAGCTCACTGACACGGCTACAACTTAACGCCTTAGCACAATGGGTAGATGGCGATTTTATTGCTGATTACGACCCTAGCTACCAAAGCGCCAAATACATTGATGACCTACCTGTTGCGGAGCAACCTGATATGCTAACGCGCGCTGCTATGGAGTTTTGTTTAGCTGATGCCTTTCATCCTGGATGCGAAATGACTTGGCCTATGCGCACTGCTGGTATGTACAGTGAAGCGTATCGTTTACACCATGCAACAAACACAGCCCCCACTCATGGCATTAATTATGGACCTGTTATGACACCAGAAATTACCCGCCAACCTGATGGCCCGCTGCTAAGTGGTCAAGTTGCAGGGGGCATAACTCGATGGATGGCAATCCCTTGGCAAACTGACACGGCAAGTTGCAGAGATGGTTACAACTCAGCTTACGACCCCTATTTACCCACTTTTTGGCCTGCACGCGTGCCTAACAACATGCTTAATGAACAAAACTACCACATCGTTATTGATGAAAGTAAGCCTATTGAGCAACGTCAAGCCGCATTTAATGAACGTGAGTTTTGGTTAGATGATCTACCCATAGGCCCATCAGATGACTATGAAGCACAAATTAACTCTATGGTAACGGGCTTTGGACAGCTGGCAGTTGTATTGGAACAAACTAAATTGGGTGTAACTGACTTTCCCTCCTCCATGCAAGTTGGACTCACGCCCAACAACGATGAACCATGTGTGGTATTTAAAGCCAGTAAACGCGCCGAGTTTAAACATGCTGACAAAACGCGGCATCGTCCTGACTTGAGTGCAACTGACAAAGCTAATCGCTATCAAGGAGATAAATAAACTATGTGCGCCGAGACCACTAAACGCACCCAAATTGCTATTATTGGAGCAGGTATTGCAGGTTGTACAGCCGCTTTAGCATTGGCAAAACACTTCGATGTAACGCTACTAGATAAGCACATTCAGGTGTCTAACAAAGTGGGGGAATGCCTGCCACCAGCGGCTCGGCGCATTTTAAAACAGCTACATATAGAACACTTAATTGATAATGGACCACACCTTATTAGTCAGGGTATGGTCTCGTATTGGGGCAGCACGCAACCAACGATAGTTGATAACTTACGTAACCCCGACGGTCTCGGCTGGCACCTAGACCGTCGGCACTTTGAAAGCCAGTTACGAGCACAAGCAAAGCAAACGGGTGTTCACTGTATTTACCCCGTTCAGCTAGTCACAAGTAACTACATAAATCAGCAGTGGCAAATTGAATATCAACAGTACCAAAAAAAACATACTTTATATGCAGATATTGTGATTGATGCCAGTGGTAGGCACTGTGTATTTGCGCGTCAACAAGGTGTAGTTAGAAAGCAACTAGACAAGTTAATGTCAATTTGGCTTACCGCTCAATTTAACATATCAAAAAGCATGGCTTTAATCGCCAGTAGTGATAAGGGATGGTGGTACAGCGCACCATTGCCATCTCAAATGCCGCAGAGTGTAAGTGCAATAGGCCTGCCTCGCGTGGTCTCTTGGCAATTAAATGCACAGCAACTGCAAAAAAATGACTATAAAAATACTGACGCCTTTTTACAAAAGGCCCATCAAACGAACGGATTTAGAACACTGATAGAACAAATAATTCCAGGTTCTGAGGTACTACATGGTGTCGTCGCTGCGAATACATCTAAGCTGGAACAAGTCGCTGATAAACAATGGTTTGCCATTGGTGATGCTGCCATGAGTTTTGACCCGCTTTCATCTCAAGGCATGTTCAACGCCATGGCAAGTGCTATACAGCTCACTGATTTAATCAAAAATAACGGGCTGTTGCATAATGATACGCCAAGCCAGTTTCAACTGCAGATGGATGCTATTTGGCAACAGTATTTAAACCACAGAAATTTATATTATGCACAGGCCGATATGGCATGTTAAATAGCAAAATAAAATACAACCAAAAACATGTATAATGTATGCAATTTAGTGTATAACGGTAATTAGTAGATACTCTGCATACTTGTTTACCGCGCGGGGACAGCTATGCCAGTGTTTACAATTAAACATAACCTACATGTTGTTTAACTCTAAGCCCCCGCTTTGGGGGCTTATTTCCCAGCTATAAACATCAATATCATTAACAATGCTTGTCACTGGCAAATATCATAAAGCTGCTTGTTCAGCTCGATCAGTTTTGGTTGTGAGCTTTTTATTAGATCATTAGCATGCTGCAATGCTCGCTCAACATTTAAGGTACTGGCAGCACCTTGAAGCAAAGGGAAAAATTGCCATGCATTGCACATCCCAGGGCTTTTTATACACCCTAAAATCAAAGCTTGCTCAGCCTTACCAACATCTCCATAAAGTGTAAAGTAACTTGCCATTACAAATTCTGGTAAAGCAATTTCATCTCCTTTTAAAGCGAGCGCCGAATCTTCATATTGTGACAATAAGCTAACCCGTTCATCAGGGTTAGCCGGTGCTAATCGCACATTGACAATGGCCTTTGCAACGTCAATGACTGGATCTTGACTAAAACTTCCTGAGGCACTTGTCATAAAAGCAAGGCTTTGCATAGCTTGCTGTTTATCCTCTAATGCAAGTTGAGTCATGGCATTGAGAAACACAGGCTCAAATAAACTGTGACTTGCCAGTACATTGGAGACATAGTCGTTATACCAATTTGAATATGAAGCCAGCTTACCTTGCATCACATAATTTGAAAATATTAACCAAGGAATGCCCCAGTCACGGGCGTTAAGACCATCTAGTTTTTGCAACCAGCGCTCGCTCCACTGCGTATTTCTGAACGCCGAATTAAGCATTGCTAACGACCTTGTCATATCATCACTACACTGTAATCGTTCTTTCATGCTTAACAGCAAAGACATGGCCTGTTCAAATTGCCCATGTTTTAAGTACCAATTAAAAAATACATAATGAATACCATTTGAGGCATAGTTGCTCCGTTCTAAATCACTACGATAAGCATCTAACTGCGCTTCACGTTCACTATAAAATAGCTCGTAAAAATAAAAATAAGCATTATCTTCAAAGCTCTGCTCATGTTTATAAACTTTTTCAAAATGCTTCAAGGCACGCGGATCTTCATTTAGTTCCAGATGTATGAGTCCCTGAATAAAGGTAACAAAGTGATCTTGCTCTAACCTTTCTAACAATTGAAATGCAAAGTGTGCATTACCTTGGTTAGCCAAATAAAGCGCGGCCGATATAATGGCATAGTTACTTTGATGATATCGCGCCAATAAATAATTAACACCAGATAACAATCTTTCATTATCAAAGTGTTCAATTTTATAAAACGCTAATAGCATATCTACGAATGCACGTTTAGCAACTTTTTGCTGCTCATTGAAACTGTTTAGCTCGATGTCATTGTGCAATGATTGTATGGCTGTTTTTAACTGCTCGCTGTTTGATAAAGCAACCAGAGCTTTTAACTCTTTGCTCGCATTCACAAGCTCTGCTATCCCAGAGTTCCCCTGCTTTAGCATTGGCGTTTTAACACGGCTTACAATATTGGAGATCAATTCGCGATCATTTTTGCCAAGCGCTTGCATTTCAATGTGAATTAATCTTGATGGCAAGCCCATAAATACCATAGCTAACAGTGCATTCTTATCTGGTATATGCTCTATGACGATTTTTGTTCCACTCCCTAGCGCATTGATAGCTTCTCGCATACTAGCGTGCTCAGCGCGTTGAACTGACTCAATATGTAACGTAGAAGATAATTGACTCACTAGTTGATTAAATGAGTCGCTTTTTGTCTGATAAAATCCATTAATAACAACTAAATCTGGTATATGAACTGAATCTGTTGATTGAGGCTTAATAAAATAAATAAATATAATACTGGCCAATACAACGGCCATCGTGACACCAATAAAAACAGTTAACAATAGCTTTGAGTACTTGTTTGAAATGCCCTCGATTGGTTCAGCTACCGCTTGAACCAACTCGTCATTTTGTTTAACTATTGGCGCAATTAACTGATAACCAGATCTTGGAATTGTTTTTATATATGTTTGCTCTGTACCATCTTCCAAAGCTAAACGCAGATTGCGAATAGTCTGATAAACAAGGTTATCTGTGGTAAATTCTGTATGCCAAACTTGCTCTTTTATTGTTGACATGGAAATAACTTTATCGCCATGCGAAACAAATAATTGCAAAAGCCTAAATGCAGTTGGGCTCAACTCTACTTGTTTATCTTCACAAACAATACAGAATGCCCTCTCCTCTAATATCCATTTTCCGACTTTAACTTGCAAACTAAGCACCTTTAGTTGTTATTCAATTGCCTAAGCCAAAACGGTAAAATACACTGTATGCCATAAATACGCTTTATTACCGCTAAAATTATTAGGTTCGTTTTTATTTTAGTTGGGCTTTATAGCACAACTTTTTTTGCCTATACATCATTGCGCGATGACCAAACAGCACCTCAGACCAGCTTGTCAAAAACCAAAACAAAATAACTAACAAAAAGATAATGCAAAGTATATAAATGTTAACATTTATATACTTTGCATAAGTAAGTCCGGCTTAAAGCGCATTGGCGTAAAGAGCGTTAACACATTTCTTTTCTTTTTTGTCACCACTAACAACCAAAAAAAAGTAAACTTTACAATCAACAACTTAAAAACTAAATTCAAACCGTTAAGAGTGTGAAATAACTATTAAGAACTATTCAGGCTTAATTTTAGCAGGTCAGTGATACCCTGCGTAGAAATCACATTACAACATACCTTTAAATTACCCATTTCTTATGTCGTATAACGGCATTTTTAATTAGAAGGATACATTCAATGATTCGTTCTCGCATCTTAGCTACAGGCTTACTCAGTCTGTTTACCGTTGCCTGTTCAGGTGAGTCTGAAACAGTACTTTCACAAATCGATAATGTGCAAAAACCAACATCGACTAAATCTGATATTAGCGTTGAGTTTGACGATAAAATGCTATCAATCTCACCTGAGCTATTAAACTTAGCACAAGGTGAAAAAGGCGAATTTACAATAGTAACTCAACCTAACTTTCTAATAGACCAAGTTCAAGGGTGTGGTGCACTCCTTAACAAAAGTAAAAATAAAGTGCAGGTAATGGGTAATGGCAAAGTATGTACTATTAAAGTCACTAGTCGAGTAAGCAGCCCCCCCATTGCCGTAACAAGCTCAACATCAGGGTATGGCGAGTTTGTTGCGCTCGCTCAAACCGTAGAGCAAGGTAGTCATTTTGAGATTCAAGTAAAGCCACAACAAGATTACGAGCTAGAAAGCATTGAAGGGTGCGGCTCAGAGTACGATGCTGGTACTTGGGTTGTAAAAAATGCACAATCCCCATGTCACTTATTAGCAAAGTTTAAATCGTCATTTGATACCCCTGAAGCATTTACTCATACTATTCGCCTACCCGTGGTTGTGCATGTATTAGAAAACGACAACGTCCAAATAGAAGATTCTAAAATACAAAGACAGATTGAATTACTCAACTTACACTTTAGACAATCAAAATTGCTAGAAGATCTGGAAAGCTTTTCAGGGCGTTCAAAAATTCCAGCCGCGCAAATACCTTTTATAGCTGATGTAGGCATTCAATTTTATTTAGCAACGCATACCCCCAGCGATAGACCATTTAATGGGATTAATCGTGTTGCTGATCAGGGGTTTATTAGCGCTGCCAGTATCCTGGGCTCAATGTATGACAGTAATAAGTACATTAATATTTGGGTGGGCGAAAAATCACCTGAACAAGTTGATGATGCCGTCGCATATTTAGCGGGTACGTCTGAAGTTGCATCTGGGATTAGTATTGACTACCGCGCATTAGCGAACTACAACAGAACATTTGATCCAAATTTGAAAAAAACACTGACTCACCAATTTGGGCACTTTTTGGGGTTAATTGGGCATATTACTGAGGGCCCTGAGTCTGGTCATCGATTTTTGCCTTGCGGTGGGGATACACAACAAAGTCTAAACTGCCGCAACCAAGACTTACTGTTCAACTATATGCGAAATAATAGTGTCGATGATAACGATAAAAGGATGTTCTCAATAAGCCAAGCAGAAATAATGCGCAACTGGGTGACTTCTGGACCATTGAAGCAGCTATACCATAACAATATCGACAAGCAATAAACTTCTCTTAGCGGATATAATTCAACTTACTGATATGCATACAATCATTGGGGTGAGTAAACTGGTTTATAGGAAATACCATTAAACCACTACTCAGCCTGATGGGTGTATTACAGGACCAACAATAGCCACTTTAGTATCGACCTTGTAAAAGATTCTATGGAACTGCCATTTCGCTAATGTATCTGTCGAGATACTCTTCAAACTCGATAATAAAACGACTCATCACCTGATGCGAGCTTTGAATAAATACTCCCACTTTTCTGGCACCTTTAATGAAAAGATAAACCATATTCTTTGCTGAACCATTAAAGGGCAAGATCTCCCATTCCTTGATTGCCCTTCTTGATAACACGAATGTGCAACTCAATAGCAGGATAAGCGAATTTGCTCTCTATCTGCGTTGCTTTCACTTGTCGTAGCCAGCTATTACAAGAAAGCGCCTTAGTATTGAATAAAACATCATCTTCAGTCGTCAAGTGGTTTATACACTGTAAATCAGTAGTGACTGTTTTTCAGCCTTTCCAATACATCATTTCTATGGATCTCGCAACAAATGTACAATGTAAAGCTAAAATCGGCCTCTGATAGATGCAGTATTAATCACTTGAAGACCATCAGATAGGTTATACACAACAACGAGAAATGACACATTAATGATGTTCAGTATACTTTCAAAAACGCTAGCACGTCTATTTTTAAACAGCTTTATTGTTTTTTATCAATTTGTTATGCATTCATATTGCAACATACGACATTAGGGCGTGTTGAACTTTTAGGTATGAATTTTGTTAAAATCTAACGCTTTTAATACTAGAAATGGACCACGCAGCATAAAAATCTATGTTAATGCTCATAACAACGCAGTGTAAGTCTTTGGTTGATCCCTTGAGGCAGTGCCATTCGAATGGTTTAATCGTGACGCAAAACTTATTACTTAAAGGGCTTGATAGAAGTTGAGCAACAAAGAATTTATTACTCCAAAAAAAGCGCATGTTTGACCTTTATGCGCCATTATCGTCCACTTATGGGGAACAACCACATAATACAGACTTAATCTTGCTTAAAAGCCAAACATGTCGTCATAATATTTACCTCGAAAAATCAACCCCTTTCGGTAATCGGGCTGTTGCTCTTTGAGGTATGAGTTTTATTCAAATCAAAGACTTTCATTACGCGAAATGAGCAATGCAGCATAATAGCTTATGACAGTTGCGAATGACTGCTGTAAAAACACACAGCAAAGATCAACAGCCCCTAATATTCATTGTTAGAAGTCATCAGTCACAATATTGATTCCCGTGCGAGACAAAATACCATAACAATTTGGGCAAGCACCAAAATCAATGCCACTGAGGTTCTCCAACGCATTTACCCTCGCTGTTGCCAAAGTAATACTATTAAGCTCTCCTTCAGATAACACAACCCCTGCATCTTCAGACAAGTTTAAAATACGATTAAATGCTTGTACTTCTGCATGCATACCGGGTAGTCCCTTAGGCTCTGACAGCAAGCGACCACCATCAGTCCAAAGCGTTTCACCGTCGTTTTCAAACAATAAATACTCTTGAATATATTTTCTAGTCAATGGATTAACTCGCTCGCCTAGCTTTGCATATTCAACTTCAACTCGATCCATGTATTTATCTATATCGTTGATTCTATATAGGCTTTCTCCATCCCCACTTTCAACTGTCGTGATCCAGCTTTCATTTTTTACATTACTATATCGAACAGGAATATTAATGTGTCCTTCTGTTTGCATCAGCTGATCGCCAATTTTAGTTTCTGCTTTTGCATAGGCTGCTGCTGAGCGAAGGCGACTTTTGCTTAGCTTAAACACATTGCTATTTGACTTTGAGAGCGACCAATACCGCGCTTCTTGCGATACCTCTTGCCTAAGTCTTTGTTCCGCCGATAAGTTTGCACCACCTCGAAAGTCTTCAGTAACAATTTCTTCGCCTGCACTTGGTAATGCACATGCCCCCTCTCCAGCGGCAAGTATATGTGTTGACGGCATACCTAAGAGTAAAGCCAGTAAGAGTGATTTTTTCATGATCAAACCTTTAAATAAATTTATGTAACTAAATCAATAATTAAATTGAGCAATATGAACTAAAGCGGGTATTTGTGAGGCCTTCTCCAAGCTCCGTTGTAGCGCCTGTTTCACCAGCAACCTCCCCAGCTTCCTCTTCGGCTACTTCCTCACTGCCTACAGTTTCCAGTTCAATTTCACTTGCATCAGTGGTTGCCAAGTCCTCTAAAAGTGCCTCAAATTCTTCCCCAAATAATGACCCTGTAAACAGATAATCAACCAAAGGGCCGGTTATTAATGGAAACAGTATCTCAGCCCAACCACCATCAACATGGGTTTTCTCAACGCGCATAAAGCGTGCTATTTCATGTTGTTTTATTGCTGCAATTTCTTGCTCTTCTAAATGTAATTCCACCAACCCGCAATCAGCCAATTTTGCCTCTGTGAGTGTTTGCTTACTTTGCTCATTACTTAAGCCACAAAATGACTGCAATACTTCACTAGGTTCATCATAAGCACGCTGTGCATATTCATAAGCTGCGTGGTATATAATTGACTCTCTTCTAAGTGGACGGTCTGTGGCTGGGATCCATTTTTTACCGTATTGATTCAAAACTAATGCAGACGCTTTATAAAGCTTATGGTAGTTTTGGCCATTTTTGGCATAGAATGCATGTGCAGCATCTGCGCCTTGCATCTTTTCAATAGTTTGTAGTGCACCAACCATAGTGCCAAAAATAATCAATGGCGCATCATATTGTGGCAAAAGTGAATAAGGCGATGCGGTATACTTTGCATGATTTGGCATGTCGCTAAACTTGGTAAATGCAAACGTATCTAGATAAGGGGTTTGTATGCCCTCTGAGAGAATTTCATGGCGGGAGTTTATCTCTTTGGCCCAATCAGTACCGGTTGCATAGTGCCTTTTGTACACTTGGTGTACATCAGGAAAGCTCCTAGCTGCTGGGCGCATAACACTTAATGCATTTGTACTGAGAGTATTGGTTAAATAAGTCCTCAGTTTTGCCTTATCTTCACTGGTTAAACCAACGGTTGCCAAATAACCAAGGTAACCCAGCGCATCCAGATCCGTCTTTTTTTGCAAAAATTGCTCTGAAAGCACATAATTTAACGCTTCTTTATACACGCCAGATGCTGCCGATATCATTTTTTGATGACTAAATGTTTCCTCTTTGTTTACGCTAATTTTAGAAGCGAGTTTTATAGCAATAAAGCGTGGTGTTTCAGTGTTACTTTTTAAATCACTATAATTGTTCTCATAACGAGTACAGCTGTTTGATGCCTTAATATACGCTACTTTATCGTTTGAATTACAGTTAGAGTCCGCAACAAAAGTAAGCTGATCCTTTTCAATATAAGTCGGTAAGACCATAGCGCTTAAATCAGCAACACTACCTGGCTCTCGACTAGCCGCAGCAGCGGTTGCATCACTTTTTAATTGGGTCCAATCACCACTACTCATATGGTATTGATCATAGATTTGATATTGATTGCCGTCTTTATCTGCAACCGTAACCACTGCTTTCATTGGATAGACATAATCAGCCCCAATCACCTTACTTTGATGCTTGATACTAGAAAAAATATCATAAACAGCATCATAATCAGCTTCTAAAAATACGCTGGATAATGGCGAAAAGTAATTTTTTGTATCGCTAATATCAGGTACTTCATTGATTCTAAAAATCAGGTTTTCAGGGTAGTCCTTTTCTTTTAAAGGCGCATGGAACAACTCGAAATCCAAAATTTCTGCTTCTTGCGCTAATAGTAAACTGTCTGGGTCTTTACCATGAACATTCGGTACGTTGCCAATACCGCTAAGATGCGCCAAAGTTGTAAAGTTAAAGGTAGTATCTTCATTAGTCGTAAGCGATAATGTATGTCCATCAATAACTTGTGACAAAGACTGCCCATTGTCTGCAATAATCTGGACACCAGAATTTCTAATACCTGCAGTGGCACTTTCATCATTGATAAAATCAATTTTAAATACAGATTGCTCTCTTGCAGGCTCTCTATTTTGTGTGACCGATAATTTAGATCCCACTCGCTTTAAGTATTTATCAGAAAAACCGCCAATATTATGCCTTAGCCTTAAGCGTACCTTGTCATATAATGTATCAACAATCTCTATCTCAAATTGTGCCAGCACATCTGTCTGTGCATTTTGATGCCCAAAATATAAATATTTCGAGCCATGGGGGTAAATAGTCGCAACTTCTTTTGCATCCCCTGATTTACTGATCACAACAGTGTCTTTATCGACGTATGCATACCCACCTACCCGAATATGCTTTTGCCCCGCTAAACTTTTTGCGTCTTCACTATAAACAACCTGACCTATACCACCACAACTTTTATCTTCTGCAGACAAAATGCCATATGGTATGCCTTTTAAATGTTCAAGAGCTACCCAATAATTACAATTTGTTTCTGGCTGTTCTGTGATTACTGTGTTCAACCCATTTATTGTAATGGAAAAATAACTGCCGTGATTAGTGTAAGGTAAATACCTACCTTCTTGCCAATTTCCAATACTACTTTTTAAACTATTTTGGGTAATGCCAAAACGCTGGATCACCGCTTCATCAATGGTAATACTGGCACAGTATGCCACGCTTGAAAAAGCCGATGCTACTGCAATTACGCAGCACCGCTTACTCAACAACTTGTTGTTCATACTAACGATTCCTGTTGTTGGCTTGTATTATATTTTGTTGTATTTACAAACCTAAATGATAAAACGTTTTTGTCAGCCCACTTTAATATATGCCCCAAACGGCCTGTGATGCTTAATCAGCTGGGCATATACAATGAACGTGACAAACTCGAATGTGTTTTTGCAAAGGTTGCACACTAAAATGCAACTTTGTGCGCAAAACGTTAACAGGCTAGCACTTATGCAAACAGAGTCGTTGTGAATAACCCTTAGTAAATCTTAATGCAACTTAAATTAAAAAATATTCAAAACAATCAGTGCTTTATATTTTTATGAAAATTTAATTTATAATTTTTTTGTTCATAAACTTGACGTCTATACAACACAAATGCATAAAGAACTAATCGAGTTTGATTTTTTCACCCAGAAAAATTAGTCAGTTGAATTGTTTAGTGCATCAATAAAAGGTAAACCAATAAGTAAAGTATAATCTGCCATATCTGCAGATATGGAGAGCTAGTCACCTTCAACCTGTATCCGGTGTTTAATTACGGGGGAGGAGCCAGATATTAAACAAACTCAACTCTGAATAAGCGAATTTGCCCAATAAAGTTATTTAGCCCTTTACCTGCGCTACCATTACTACATAAAAGCGCCTTGAAATTGAACGAAGCAGCATCATTAGGTAATTAGTAATGTGAGTTGTTACATATGTACTATTTCAAAACCCCGTATACAAACCTGATGTTAAATGGAGAATTTGAATAAACATATATTAGGTGCGTATCAATACCTGAATTGCACTTGCCCAAAACCCCTCACTTAATACGTATCAATCAAACAATAAACACCTAGCCCTTCATAAGTGGCATAAAAGGGCCCAAAAAATCACCGTAAAAAGCAAGTAAGAGATCATACCAGATAGTCATAAACCAATAATAAATAACCATCAAATGTTAACCATGTAAATAATTAACGTAAAAAGTTATAGGTAATTTTTCAATCTTTTCCGTTATCAAATTTATCAACTTTTATTCAGCAATAACTATATCCACGGAAAATTAAAAATATATTATTAATATTCAATCAATTAAATGCGTATTCGCATTGTAAAAATATATTCAAACAATTATTAAGAACAAAAAAGAATACATTATTGCATTAAGTGATAGGTTGACCGCAACCCTAGTTTAGCTCAAAAAGCGAACGGCAAGTTCACTTTGCTAAAAACGCTCGAGTATAAACATATATACGCAAACATATTTAATGGAAAGAGAAACAAACATGACTAAATTACATATTTCGTTGGTTAGTGTATTAATAACTGGCTTACTTGGTGGCTGCTCTGGCAGCAGCGAAAATAAACCAAAGCTAGCAAATAGTGTAAAACCGGCTCCGGTATCAGCCGTCACTTTACAGTTTAATAAGGAGGCGGTTAGCGTGACCCCCACAAGTCTATCGCTTACTAAAGACCAGTCTGGTGTTTTTACTATCAATACAATGCCTGGCTACAAAATTGAACAAATTTCTGGTTGTAGTGCAAAGTTAAGTGAACAACACAATACAATTACACTCAACGGTGCAACTCAAGATTGTACCATCACTATTATAGACAAAATGCACATTGCCAATGTTGCAATTACAAGTACGGTATCGGGGCTAGGTGAACTACTTAATTTACCTCAATCAGTG
Source organism: Pseudoalteromonas sp. SANK 73390 (assembly GCF_054966645.1). NCBI lineage: Bacteria > Pseudomonadati > Pseudomonadota > Gammaproteobacteria > Alteromonadales > Pseudoalteromonadaceae > Pseudoalteromonas > Pseudoalteromonas sp. SANK 73390. The sequence continues at coordinate 47,792 of NZ_ARPN01000035.1, read as the reverse complement.
CAAGAAGGGAGTCCGTTTTCATTTGACTCAAAAGCACGTTCAGGCCATAAAATAAAAAGTATTTCAGGGTGTGGCGTGACCAAAAAGTCACAAAATAACTGGCATGTAAGCAATGCTAAAGCACCATGTCATATTACAGCAACGTTTGAATCTAAGTTTCAAATGCCTGAAGCTTCAAAAGAGCTCATAAAATTACCCGTTGTTGTACACACATTTGACAATGCCACAACCGTAATTAGCGATGCGCAAATACATGCCCAACTTTCACAACTAAACAGGCATTTTCGGGCTGAAAGTTTAGGCAATGAAACAGCTACAGTCAGTACAACATCAGCAATTGCGACACAAGATACCGGCATACAATTTTATTTAGCTTCAACCACGCCATCAGGTGAAGCAACTTCTGGCATTAACCGCATTGCCCACAGCGACATCGTTGAGCCTTTAAGCACAAATAAACCTGAATGGGACACATCACGCTACATTAATGTATGGGTTGGAGACTTTACAACAATTACAGGACTTAAGTTAGGTAAAACAACCCACATGCCAACAGACTCAAATAACCCAATAGGCATTGTTATCGACAGCAGTGTGTTTAACACAGATGAGAGTAACGTTTTGGCAAAGCCTGCAAAACAAAATACATCAATCGAGCAAATAAAGCCTGTACGAGATCGATTAAACACTGTGCTTACCCACCAAGTTGGGCACTTTCTTGGGTTACCAGGCTATGTCGTCGACAGTCCAAAAGCCCGGCCTTGTGATGTAATAACAACTCAAGATGCCCCCTGTGCGAATCAGCTAATACACTTGAATTTCATGCGTGAAACAGCCTTGGGTGGTAACAGACAACTATTCACAAAAAGCCAAGTTAAGCAAATGAGAACAACGCTTACCAGCGGTGCTCTTAAACCCTTATACGATAACTCGCAAGCTCGCTAAGCGCGAGCTGCTAGTTCCCATATACATCAAAATTTTAGGTGTTGAAATGAAACGCAATAATCAGTTGCTACGCATTGCTTTGCTTCTTCTTATGTTTAGCTCATGTATATATGTGCTGTACAGCATGCCAAATGATATTCAGCGGTATGCCTGTTCACATCAACAAGCATACGATGCCGTCAAGACACAGAAAAGTGCCTGTTTTCTTCACAAGAAAAAAGAGGTAAGTATTAATAAATCAAAATATTAGATGTGCTTGTCAGCTAGAGCATTTTGCATAATGTGCTATCTGACAACACGGTGTACAACTTTTATACCAATCGTCTGCATTTGACAAAAAACAAACACATCCACATTGCTTTTTCCACGAATTATGAGGTTAAAATGAAGCATAAACAAAAGTGCCAGCTTTTGCTGACTGCACAGAGCTTATTATTGCTCAGCATTGGTGTATATAGCCAATACACGCGAGCCGACGAAATTGTTATATCACCGGCATTATCATTACAAACTGGTGATACTATTGTACTTAAACCCAAAAATGCGCAGCCCAGTGACTTTGTTTGTTTGGGGAACGACAGAGACAGTAATTTAGCAACACTTGCAGTGCCTGATCACCGTGGCGTGCCAGTATCATCAAGAGGTTTTTATAACCCTTGGTGCAAGTTTAACGTTGAAGTTGTCGATGCTCAGCGCGGTATTCTCAATCTAAGCATCCATCAAGATGCAACATATGACTATGCAGGACGTTACTTAAAACGATATTACCAAGACAAACAGTACGTTTCTATTACACCTGGTTGGACACCTCATGGTACTTCTGCCTTTAAAGTAATCTCGCAAGGGAGTGATTTAGTTGAGTTACAAGCGGACAATGGAAATTATGTTACAGCGTTTGGACGTACCATTAGTGTCAGTAATACTGGCGAGCGCCAATTTCATTTATATACATCAGCGGAAGATATCACTGACGGTAGCCCTGATGAGAAGGCGCCCGAAGAGGAAAGTGTAAACACTGATACCCCGCTATCACAATCGCGAGCTTACATGGCCAGTACGCTCGATGGCTACCCTGCATATAGTAACAAAGATGGTTACGGTGAATATCAGCTCATTAATGAGACAAACCAAGATGCATTAACAATTTTATCATTTGAGCGCCAGCTAGCCCCTAACCAAAACGGCGCAACACTGGCTTTTGAATACAACAGTTGTAATGCCGATGGCAAACCTAACACTCAATCTATGCAAGTATCCTCTTTTGGTATTCGTCTGGGTACACCAACACCCACAAGCCTTGAAATTAAACCTAACTCAACTATTGGCCCGCTACTTAATGAAGAAGCCAATGGTATCGAGGTGTTTTTTAGAGATTATTTTGGTCGCATGATAGGCGTATGGGGACATAACCCAAGCGTCGATATTCGCAATTATATCTGGACTGATTATCAATATACAAATTGCCAATTTAAAGACGTTACTTTACATATTAATACCGACAACCAGCTTTCGCTTAATATTGGCAAACACATCATTTTAGACAAAACACAGTTAACTGACGAGCAAGTGGCCAACATATACTCTAATCCAGTCACTTTTTTTGCAGGTAGTAATAGCACTGGTTTATCCCAACAAAGCAATAGTTATGCGATTCGTAATATTCGCTATGAAGGCATTGATGCCACTTTTAGTGCTGATCCCATAGCAAAGACCCCCTCTCTTACTCGTGATAACAAACAAAACCCTAGTGAGTTTTCGTTACTAAACACAACAACCAATGCACCAAGCACTCGCAGCGTATTTTTACCGCCTTTAGAGCATGCTGAGTTTGGCTTTGAATTTGATTATCGCGTTTGCCCTACACGCAATACCACTCAAACAGATATTGGCCTAGCAATTAGCTTTAATCAAAGGGATGTTATTTCAAGCTATGAAAAAGCCAACTTAAATCGCTTAACACCTGAATTATACGGCCTACTAGAACCCGAAAAAACGCAAGGCGTTGCTTTGCATGTTGGCGTAAATAGCAACGCAAAACTACTTGATACATTTGATCATAACATTATGAACCGTGGAGCTGGTCAATCACTCATCGCTGATTGTACTTGGCACTCTGCCGTCCTTGGTACCAAAAGGGTAACAGACGATGTATCAGACTCCTTTGCTTTTGGATTATATCTATCTCCGAACGATGCAGATAGCAAATACGGTCAAGCCAACCCTGATTATGCATTATCTGTTATGCACAATTTAAGTGCTGATATTGTATATGAATTTTTATCTCAACCTATTGGTTTACATGCTGCCAGCAAAGATTTTGAAGGTAGCTTTGATATTCGTAACTTAAACTATTCGCAAAACTTACGCATTGATGAGCCGCACGAAAACTTAACAACAACGCAAACCATGTTGAATGTTGCTGAAGTATCGTTTAAAGAGGACACTGATGCTGACAAAGTAGCTAATTGGTATGAAGATTCTCGCTTTAACATTAATACTGAACCTACCTTACAAGGAACTAATATTTATAGCTTTAAAGGCAACTTGCAAGCATCAGCCAAAGACATATTTACTTATTTCAAGGAATATTTAACGCCAGACCAAAAAACGATGTACCTTTACTATCCTGAATTTGTGAAAATGTTCCACGCTTTACAGTTTAATACTCAGCAAGCTACACAACAGCTTGGCGGGCACCCAAAAAGCCGAGGCAACGTGTGGATAAACGCTGTTGGTGCTTATTTGCAAAAACTACAAGCGCACAGAGCTAATAACGAAAACATAGAAAACTTATCCAAACAAGAAAGTTTGGGTAAAACAATTTACTTAAAAACGATAACCCCATACATAAATAAACCCATAGAAACACAAAAAGCGGGCGTTACACTAACCAATACCCTCACTCGCGACATCATAGATGGATACTTTAGCGGTACATTTTTGGCTCATTCAGGGTTTGGTAAGGTGTCCGAGAGTGCGAAATACATCGTACAGTTTACCCGCTTTGACAATATTGCTGACCGACAATATGGTGCTGGCAACTACCCTATTCCTACCGTTAAAAATCCAGATCCAGACTGGCAAGAGGTAGAAAATTGGCGCTTGTTTCATCGCGCAGAAGTACCCGCTTTGTGGGCGTATGCAACGCTAGGATTAGATGTTTACGGTTATGGAAGCCGTGCAGCTGGCACAACATTGCGTGAATCCGAAGAAGCAAAAGATGCAGCAAGCCGACAAACTCGCGAATTTTACAAGCTCAATGGCCATAACGGCGATAAATTGTATGCTGCAGCGCAACGTGCAGTTGCGCAATATCAACAAGCCTATTTACCCGGGGCATTTGGTTCTGCAGGTTACGACCCAATGATTAGAGCTGCGCACTATGTCCGCAGAGCATACGCAAAAAACCTTCTTCAACATGTTGATGGGCAATTAGCGTCGGCCTGTACAACCAGTCGATTTGATTATGAGTTAATAAAAAACTGCTTCTACCCGCAACTGCAAGCTGACTTAAACAAAGTAGCTCGTATTCGCCAAGAAGCAATTAGCGACTTTATTACCCAAAAAGGCAGTAAAGGCTTTTTTGGCGGATTTGCCGACTGGTTAATGATTTTACTACCGGTGGTAGAAGAAATTAGAGCCATGGACTTGGCCAGCACATTTAGCGCTGCGCTTGAAGAAGAAGGCATGTCAATGAGCAGCTTTGCAGAGGAAGGCATTACTTCATTAGAAGAAGAAGGTGCAAGCTTAGAGAGTGCTATTTTAGGACCTGAAACAGTAGAGGAAATCGACTTTGCCGCATTTTGCCCAATTTAAACCGGAGAACAACAATGATTAAAAGCCTATTAACAGCATCATTATTACTACTATGCTCAGCGAATGCCTGCGCAACAGGTACGCAAACAAAAGTAATAGATGAAAAACCTTTTACTTTTGCGTCAGATTTAAGTGAAGAAGCTAAAACTGCACTTTTCGAACGTTTTACCAATACAACCGCGGTGGTGGACAAAAGCGCAGCCGATTTTGCATATATAAATGATGTACTTGCCTACGAAGAGTCTGGTGTTGCCGCTGCGACATTAGCTGAATACCAAAATTCATTCCCTGAGGCTAGTAGACTTTTTGGTCGGCTGATTAACCAATCTAAATCTGCCATTGCTCGTTATACACGAGATTTTACAGCAATTAATAACTATGCCCGCACAGGGATTCCTACAGCTGCAGATGACTTCGTTGCGGACCTTGCTGATACTCAGATGTTTATGAATAACCTAGATACTGGGTTAAAGCATTTACCTAGATATACAGGCACAAGTTATCGCTACACTCGGGACTTTGGCATAGGTCGCAAGCTGACTAGCGGAGAAATAAAAGTGGGCGATGTGGTTGCCGACAAAGCTTATCAGTCAACTTCTAGCAATCTAAACTTTATGAACTCCTCTAAAGCAGAGCAGTTTTATGGTAGTGCTGATGATCTGGCTTTTTACGAAATAGAAGGGGTGAATGGTCGCTTTTTGCCTACGAACTTCACCGCGTATGGTCCTGCAAAAAACCAATTTGAAGTGCTTTTTCCAAGAAATACCGCTTTTAAAATTGATGGTTATTCGCAATTTAAAAAAGTCATGACATCAGGAGGGGTAGCTAGGGAGCGCGTTGTAACATACATCAAGGTATCTGAAGTTGAGTCTGATCCCGAGGTAATGGAAAGTGCCTTAGCCAGTCACAGTGGTGAGCTTATCAATGCTCCGAGCTGTATAGAGTAAATAAAAAGTTAAAAAAATTCTACTAGGCTAGCAGTCGGGTTACTTTTCACTCGGCTGCTATTTCAAAAAAAGTAAGTAAATTATTCAAGTATATATAGTAATAACTCTGACTTATAAAACACCCTACCACTTTACAACCCGTAACAATAAAAGCCAAAAAGCCATTCAACACATCAAAAAACAACATAAAGTATATTGTATATCTTTTTAGTAAAGTGCTATAAATATATGCCTTTGTTTAAATTACGTACAGATAAGTGCAGTAATCAAAACAAGGCATCACCCATAGACTAGTAAGGAAAACCTAATGGATACATACAATACAACATGTAATCTGTGCTGCGCGACGTTGCTCATGACCGGGTCATTTGCTGCATATGCACAGCAACCAGACATAGCGCATATAGAAGGGGTTAATACACCCACAATCAACGATATGTCCTCGAATCTAGCACAACAACTTGAGGATAGCTGTCAAACTGAATCTCCCTATGGAGGAAGAAGCTTAACAAATGGAGATACTGTCTGCCTCTTCGATCAAAGCACTCGCTATTTGAGTATTGCGAACTCCAACCAACACGATAGTATTGCAATCAGCACCGGTTATGGTAGCGGTAATTTGGATTTATACGCTAGAAATGGTGGCTGGCCAAATACCAATGGTGGTGATCCATCGTCAAAAAACCCTGATAATAACGAATGTATTATCATCAGCAACCCGAACCAATACTGGACATATATCACAGTATCTGGTCAAGCCTCAGGTGCATCTTTGGTGGTTGATTTCGGAGCAAATAGTTGTAAAACGACTGGAGCTACACCACCGCCGCCGCCAGATGGAGGAGGTTATCAATATGATTATGCCAACATCAAAGTATATCGCTTTGAATTCTCTGATACACCATTAGAATGGCCCACCATGCAGCAGGAGTTAGATAAGGCGGCACAATACTACAGTGAGCAATCGTATGGTAAGTTTAATATGACCTACGATATTACAACGCCTGTCATAAAAATAAATGCCCCTAAAAGTCAGTATGATAACGACTTTCATGGTTGGACTGCATTGTGGAAATCTAAAGTAAGCGAGCTTGGTGTTAATCCTGATGATCCCGGTGCGGGCAATGTTGTCATGATGGTTGCACCTCAGGTTGGAAACTATAATTCAAGCGCAGCACCACCAAACATTACTTTATACCACCATACAGCTGGTGTTATTGCGCATGAGTTAGGCCATGCTTTGGGACTGCGTCATGCAAAAGCGTTAGAAGCAGGTCCTGGTAAAGTAATTGGTGTTGGCAATTATGACTCTGAAAGCCTTAATTACGGTAATGTATACAGCATGATGGGTATGGGTGCTCACTCACTACAAGAATACAACTTACTGTACAAAGAGTATTTTGGTTGGTTAAGTGCTTCGGATGTTCCACTAATCAATGCATCTGGTATCTATCGTATTTATGCCTTTGATCACGGCAGTAATAGCAATGGCAATATTGGATTAAAACTAAAATCAGGCAATGGTAGCTATACTTACTGGCTAGAATACCGTACAACGCACAGCCGTTATACAAATACTAAAAATGGCGTACTCATCAACCTACAAGGCTATTTTGAAAATGAGCAAGATGCGCGTTTTTGGAAAACAACGTCTTATTTGTTAGATATGACCCCAGGTTCAAAAACACCCGGTTGGTGGGGTGATGACCAAACTGATTCAGAATTAGTGATTGGTAAAAGTTATACCGATCATTGGGGTGGTTTTAAAATAACGCCTATTCGTAAAGGCGGTACTGAAGGCACTGCACAAGCATGGATTGAAATTGAAGTCGAAATGCTTTAATTCGCTGATTCGCTTTAGTGGTAAGGTTTTCAACCTTGCCACTGTTAAACCCTCTGATAAGAAACATAAAATTAACACCGCATACATCATTGTTTAATCTTTCTCTGTCAGTATTGCGCACTTTTACGAATCACTTTTACGAATCAAGGAAACAACGATGAGGTACGCACTATTTGCAGCTGGCGTATTAAGCGCAGCATTATTCACACAGCCTTCAGCCATGGCTCATTCATTTCATGTCACCCCCTACTTACAAACCGCAACCCCTTCAAGTATTTGGATCAGCTGGGAAACAAGTGGTGGCGAAGAGTCCATCGTACACTGGGGCACCACTAGGAATTTAGGGCAACAAAGTACAGGGCAAAGTAAAACAGGTCATATACTCAGTCGCATCCATGAAGTGCAATTAACCAATTTAACACCCGATACGGTTTATTTTTATCGCGTTAAAACACATGATGTAATGAGCGACATTCATAGTTTTAAAACGCCACCACTTGCGTCACAAGAGAAAAGTGCGCGTATTTTAGCAATGAGTGATATGCAACAAGACTCATCAAACCCAAATAAATTTAGAGATGTGATAAATACTGGCGTGATCCCGTACGTTGAAAATACGCTTGGCGTCAGTTTACATGAAGGGCTGAACATGACGTTGATCCCTGGTGACTTGGTTGATAACGGCAATCATTACAATAGTTGGAAAAATACTTTTTTTAACCCTATCGCACCGCTTGCCCGCCATGTACCCACCTACCCAGCACCAGGAAACCATGAAAACGATTCGCGTTATTTTTTTAATTACTTCAACTTACCCAAAAATGGTTCTCCTAACTATCTAGAACATTGGTGGTTTAAAGATCATTCAAACATTCGTGTGATCTCTTTAGATACCAACTCTAACTACCGCATTGATGAGCAGCTGCAATGGCTAGATAATGTACTAACCCAAACCTGTAGCAACACCGATATTGATTTTGTATTTGCTCAAATGCACCACCCTCATAAATCAGAAATGTGGTTAGCAGGCGAAACCGATTATAGTGGTAAAATTGTTGCTAAAATTGAGCAGTTCTCAAGCTCGTGTAACAAACCAAGTATTCACTTTTTTGGCCATACGCATGCCTATTCGCGAGGCACCAGCCGAGATCATAAACATGCCATGGTTAATGTAGCGTCCGCTGGCGGCAATCTAGATTATTTCGACGAATATGCTCAAACCGACTACACCGAATTTGCCGTCAGCCAAGATGAATATGGCTTTGTTGTCGTAGATGTAGAAGCGGGTGACGATCCAGCATTTGAAATTAAACGCATCTCATTGGGTGATGAAAATACGCCACTAAATAATGTGATACGCGACACTTTAAAAGTGAAATTAAATAATACCGCCCCATACACACCTGAGGTTTTATGGCCTCAAGCAGGGGCAATCAATGCCAGTTGCAACACAGCTACTGCTACCTTGTTTGCCGATGCTGACTTAGATTTATTTGGTGCAGCACACTGGCAAGTAAGTGGGCAGTGTGATGATTTTTCAACGCCCTTATTTGATCACTGGTATCAGCATAAAAACATTTGGAATGAACAAGACACCCAAGCAGGTAAAGCACCTAACAAAGTGGCTTTACAAGGTTTAGTAAAAAACCAGCAATATTGTGTAAGAGTACGTATGCGTGATCGAGCTTTAGCGTGGAGTCAGTGGTCATCTCCCATTGCCTTTACCACTTCAAGCTCAACACAACTCAGTGATAATTTGCTTCTCAACCCAGGAGCAGAACAAGCGGTTACCCACTGGCAAGGCACTGGCCCCATAGAAAGTCTTACTGATGGCCAATGTGATTCGGTCTCACCACACGATGGACGACATCTATTTGCTGTAGGCGGTATTTGCAACAATGAGCAAGACTTTGGTCAAGCATTTCAGCGCATTGATGTGCATAACTACGCAACGCTTATCGACCAAGGTGGAATAAAAGCGCATTACTCAGCTTTTATGCGTAACTTTAACGGCAGCGATACACCAGCTATCAAACTTGAATTTAAAGATGTGCAATTACAAACACTCACAACCAGCGCACCACTCAATGGTGCCAACTCCAGCTGGCAAGCATTTACCGGTAATGCATTAATACCCCCTCAAACTCGTTATATTGATTTTGTGCTCACTGGCACACGCAGAAATGGCACCGACAACGATAGCTACTTCGACTCACTCAACCTTCAAATACAAACTGAAACATCAAACTGCCCTACTATCAATAACCGGGGACCAAGCAACGCACCTATTGAGCATATTACTCAACAAGTCGTGCCATCAGGTAATTTGTTGCAAAACCCAAGTGCAGAGACAGGGATAGATGGTTGGAGTGGTGCAGGCCCCATTGAATCTCTAAAAGCAGACCAATGTGATTCAGTTGTGCCCTTTCAAGGTGAACAGTTTTTTGCCATAGGCGGAGTATGCCAAGGTGAAACGGCACAAGGAAGCGTTTATCAACGTGTTGATTTACAAAGCTACAGTTCGCAAATAACGCACGGTGCAATACAGCTTAATTTTGGCGGCATGTTACGCAACTACAGTGGAAAAGATACCCCATCTATCCAGCTCTCACTATTTAACCACGCTGGCGAGCTAATAGAACATAGCCCTGCGCTCACAACACAAAGTGCGCAATGGCAAAGTGCTACAGGTCAAATAACATTGCCCGTTGATACCGCCTTTGTTGATTTTGTATTAACGGGTAAACGCAATCACGGCTCAGACAATGATAGCTATTTTGATGCACTTTATTTAACCATACAGCAGTAACGTTTAAACTGTGGCAGCGCACTGCTGCCACAAAACTAGATAACAACTAAAGAACATGCCTATACTGACAACATAATTAATAAAATAGCTAACCCTATGACAAAAGAAGAGATAGATTTACTTGCCTATGAACTCGCTAACCTTCGTCTAAAAGCAGACCTAACATTAGCACCTCAGTACCCTGCTTTTTCAGATAAACCTTACCCGCTTGGCCGGTGTCTTGAAATACGCGATGAGATGTATAAATTGATCCATGCGCAACTGGCGCATAACAGCGAATCTCTCGCACCTCTTGCACATTACATGCAAAGCGCTCAAAAAGAACTCCAAAAAGTATGGGGATCGCTCAGAGACGAATATTTTCAAAATGCCATTGTTGTAGGGCACTGGTATATTGACTGTGCCAACGACACAGTCAATGCTAACAAACCTAGGGTTGAGATAAAAAAGCTTGAACAGTCAGGCTTTTCAGCTATTGAAGACTTTGAGCAATTTGTAAAAATTGCCCAGTCATACTGGCAAGTGACTGTGTATCAAAATACGGCTTTTCCAGCTTTAGCACCTTATTTTCCGCTAATTTGTGAAAATGAAAAAGGTGCCAGTTGGCTTGCAGCAGCAAACGATGACATGCTAAAAGTTGCCATGAACAGTGAATTTGCTTTATCACAAAGAATCTTAGCTAACCTGCCACCGCCCCCTAAAGCAATGCAAGTACGTTGGCGTCAAATAATAAGCAAAATGCCCAATCCAGATGAGCTTTTAACACACCAAGGAGACCCACTCTCATTTTGTAAAAGTTACAGTGAATCAAATTTAGCGACTGATTTAACATTTAGAGATAAAGCGGTACGTGCTTTTATGAGTTTACCTAAAGGCGCATAAAAATTGACTCTGACTCACACATTTCATAAAATTTTAATAACTATAGTGGATGATTTTATTGCGTGTTTTACAATTAATAAACGATACAGAAGTATTAAGTACTTGAGGAATTAAATGATTAACGCTGAACAGATGTCCGCAGTACTGGCGGCGTTACCAGATCCTGCTTTTTTGCTATCACGCAGTGGCAAGTACGTTGCTATTTTTGGTGGTAAAGATGAACGTTATTATCATGATGGTAGCAACTTAATAGGCAAATCTATTAATGATTTAATAGTACCAGAAAAAGCTAGCTGGTTTATTGACACCATTGCGCGTGCATTAGACTCGCAAGCGTTGCTAATTGAAGAATATGAACTAAGTAATCAAGATGTTAAAGGCCTACCCAAACAAGACACCACCGAAAAAATGTGGTTTGAAGCCCGCATAACCCCCCTCGATTTTAAAGTAAATGACGAAGATATGGTGTTATGGGTTGCCAGTAATATTTCTCAGCGACGCCGACTTGAAACACAACTTAGAGAACAAAGTGACACAGACTTACTCACGGGGCTATTCAATCGCCGACGTCTTGAACGTGAATTAAGCTATCACTTTAATGCGTTTAAAAGACACGATTATTGTGTATCAATCCTCATGTTTGACCTTGATCATCTCAAAGCGTTAAACGACAGTGCAGGCCACCACGCTGGCGATAAAGCAATTTGCAAAGTTGCCAGTACATGTCAAAAAACATTACGCCAAACAGACATCCTTTGCCGTTTTGGAGGCGATGAATTTGTGGTTATTTTACCCCACATACAAAAAGATAAAGCCATTCAATCAGCGCAACGACTGCGCCAAAATGTTAAGCTAGCATTTAAGGAAAGCCAAGATTTTGGGCTAAACACCATTACTATTAGCGTTGGTGTTACTGAAATTTTAGCGTCTGATCCATCATACACACAAGCACTTAAGCGCGCAGATGCAGCAATGTACAAAGCCAAGAATCAAGGACGAGACAGGGTGTGTGCACAGTAACCCTTCTCTTTCAGGTATTGTCTTAAAGTCTTGACGAATTTGTTGCACAAGCACCAAAAAGCACCTAACTCGTAGCGCAGCTTAAGACTAAATTTAGCACCACTTCATTGGCTTATCTACAATTCACAAAGTGATAACAACGACTCATTTTTTGCTGCCCTAAACTTAGTATATAAGCCAAACGCAGTAGGTGGCGCTATGAAAAAATACGTTAAGTACATTGCATCCATTATATTAATTGCAACGACTATAGTTTGTATACTTTTGTATGGGCCTATGCTGAGAAAAGATGAATATAGTCATAGACAAGTGCAGGCAATAGCCCCAAGTGAAAGCAATTTATTGCTTGATTTTTATCCGCACATTTCCCAAGTACCCCGCCCAAAGGACCCCTATCCATTTCCCATCAACCTTGGGCAAATAGGGCCATCAACAAACTTATATTCCGGTCCAAATCAATACCCATTTTTCTGCATGACGGTTGACTCGGGGCTCGGGCAACCTGAAGTAGATAACCAACAAGGGTATGGTGTTGCAGTGTTTGATCAACATAATAAGATGATCGGGTACAGCAAAGATTGCGCTTTAAAAACTAAGCTTGAGTATTACACTTTGGATAAAAGCTTAACTCCAAAACAGCTCGGTGCAACCCAAGCTAAACACCACCAAGGACCGCTATTTAGAGTTGAAAGAGGCACAATAAACCGCTTCATTTACACCCTTATTATGCCAATTTCAAACCAAGAAGTAGGTGACAGGCTAACGCAATCTCAATGGAACAAGCGGTTAATTTATCAATTTAATGGCGGCTCTGGTATTGGTTACCGCCAAGGTCGACAGCATGCTTGGAAAGTAATGCAGCGCCAAGCACAGCAATTACTTGATGGTTATGCCGTAATAAGCTCTAGCGGCAACAAAACCAGTTACACCTACAATATGCTATTGGCAGAAGACACCGCACGGCGCGTTAAAAAACAATTTACTAGCTTGTATGGTGAGCCGCTTTATACAGTTGGTGTTGGCGGTTCTGGTGGCGGACTTGCACAATACCTGATTGCGCAAAATAGCAGCGGGATTTTAGATGGGCTAATTCCACTTTATAGCTACCCTGATATGATAACCCAAACCACCTATGCGCTAGATTGTGACTTACTCAACAATTACTTTACGTTTAGAGCAGACAATAGAAAATCGTGGTTAGATTGGGAGCGCAGACGGCTAATTGAAGGCATGAATGCCATTAATGACTTTCCTCAACGCGCGGGTTTTTTACAACCACTAAACCAGTTAATGGCAGGGTTTGTGCCCTCTTTCCCTGATGGCAATAGCGAATGTATTAACGGTTACTTTGGACTATCTGCATTTATAAATAACCCAAAACAAGGTTTTTTAAGGCAGTTTTTTGCAAAACCTGTAGTAGCACAAACTAATTGGAGTTATTGGCAAGATATGCAGTATATTCTTGGCACCAATAAACAAGGTTTTGGCCTGAGCACTTGGGACAATGTTGGCGTGCAATATGGTATAAATGCCTTACTTAATCAGCAGATTTCAATGGATGAATTTTTAGATATTAATCGCCAAATAGGCGCATGGAAAGCTCAAGAACACATGCATAAAGAACATATCATTACACCATTGGGCACCAAGGTTCCGCTTTGGTTATCACTTTGGGGTAGCGATAACATTACACAACCTCAAGAGGGGGTTGCGCCTCGTCATCATGGCTCTGTTAAAGCAATGCAAGCAGCTTATCGTTCAGGACAAGTATTTTTAGGTAAAGTACACATCCCTATAATAGACGCCCGACATTACTTAGAGAATGAACTCGATATGCATCACATGTCTGCCTCATTTTATAGCCGCTTACGCATAGAGAAAATGCAAGGTCACAGCAAAAATCATATTATTTGGGTAGCGCACAAGGAATATGACCCAACCGTTAAGGCCTTTGCAATGATGGATGAATGGCTATTAAACATCAAGCATGGTACGCCCGAAGAGGTTGTTAAAGAAAAACCTAAAACACTAAAAGATAGTTGTTTTAACGAAGACGGCAGTGTTTATTCAGCAGGGCCAAAGGTCTTTGATGGGCAATGGAATAACCGTATTGAGGGCCAGTGTCAATCGCGTTTTCCTATGTACAGCACAAGTCGGATTGAAGCAGGTGCGCCATGGGCAGGAGACATGTTTAAATGTGCTTTAATAAATGTTGAGTTAGCAATCACTCGCGGTATTTACGGCACAAACTTGTCCCAGCAAGATATCACGGCTCTAAAAACTATTTTTTCGCAAGGTGTGTGCGACTATAGCCAGGGCGATGTAGGCAGACCAAAAGATATTTAATTTAGTAGGTTTTTTGTTATAGTTTTGCCTTATTCATTACTAAGGTACAACATGGAACAGCTCTTTTCGTATGGCACGCTGCAGCAAATTCAAGTGCAACTAGACACTTTTGGTAGAAAGCTCGAAGGTAATAAAGACACATTAATGGGCTACTTAGTAGATGAAATAACAATAACCGACCCGGCCGTTATAGCCAGTAGCGGTAAAAATGTTCATCCAATTTTAGTGTATACTGGTAAAACCTATAACCTAGTTGAAGGCACTGTATATTCACTGACTGATGATGAGCTAACCAAAGCCGATGACTATGAAGTAGATGATTATGTACGCGTAGAAGCAAAGCTTAAATCAGGTAAACGTTGTTGGATTTACGCGGCATCTAAATCACTATGACAAAAACAGAAAAGCGCTTAGAAAAACAATTAATCTCACTGCTCACAAATGCGTGTAATACCTTAAAAGACGAGCTTTCTCAATTTTGTTACTTAAGCCATACAGCCTCTTTAAAAAAGTTAAACACAACACTGGTGGTGCAACTGTTTTGTTCGCAGAGCTTAAGTGCAACTCAATTGCAAACTGCCACTCAAGTATTAAATACACATTTATCAGCACTTAACTGCACACTTAAAGTAACTCAACTTAAAATCACATTGCTAGACTAAACAGCGCGGTTAGAATGTGTGCGAAATTGTTATTAATTGTATTTACATATTCAAACCTTTTTGTTTCTAAAGTACGATCTGCAAAATTTCTTAAAAATATCTATAAGGATATATTATGTCTCATTTCAAATTAGGCACTATTGCGCTTTGCAGCCTACTCGTCAGCGCATGCTCTTCAGATACTAATTCAAACTTAGTTAAAACCGAGGCTATTTGGTCTGATATTTTGGTTAAGTCTGATGGTGATATCAGCAAAGTTGTTGCAGAACTCAACGTAAGTAGCAGAAACGGCAACAATATAAATTTAGTGCAAGGAGATAAACTCTCGGTCACAGCAACAAACAATGCTATTTCAGCAAACATGACTAAAAATATGGACAAAGATAACAAGATTTTTGATATTGATTATCGAGCAAACTTTCCATATTACCAAGCTGATACTCAGTATGAAATCAGGCTTTATAGAGCCAAAGATAAAGTTACGCTTAGTAGCAAAGTAACACTTCCAGAACCTATTTTGATACTTGCGCCACAGGCTTACCAAACATTTTCTGCAGATAGCGCTTTGGAATTGCAATGGGCTAAAGCAACGAAAATTATAGGCGATCAATCACTTAAAATAAACGTTGATAGTACTTGCAAGCATGGTGAGAAAGAAATCACCAAATCTTACAATTATAATGATATAAAAGATGATGGAATACAGGTTGTTGATTTTGAAACCATTGGCCTTTTTAAGAATGAAGAACTAAACAGTAACTTTACCTGTACGGTTAAATTTAGTTTTGAACGCAGGCGTTATGGCTCGGTTGATGGCCGCTACGCATCAAGCAGCAGAACGTACGCCACACAAACCAAAATATTAGAAAACATCAACATAACTATCAAATAACCCGCTTTTAAAGCAAGTGTCACTCGCAGACACTTGCTTCTATCAAAGATTTCCAAAAATAATTAACAAATATGTAATTTAAGTTCCCTAAAGTTCTACCGATAAGGTAGGCTATACTCAACGACGTATGGCAAGTGCATGGAAGGGATAAGTTTTCTTGCCAATAAAAATTATAATTGAATTGTAACTAGGAAGTTTATCAAAGGATCTGGTTGCAAGTTCTTTATTGGAATACTTAAGTTATGTCGCTCACACAATTTTCAGACGAATTTATCACCTCGAGCTTCAATTCTGAGCATTATGAACTGCTCCATAAGATTGGTGAAGGTGGCTTTGGTAAAGTGTTTAAAGCCAAACACAAAAACACCAACCAGTTAGTCGCTATCAAGTTTTTAGCTTTAGAGCCCCATTGTGAAGAACAAAAAAAACAACGTTATATTGAGCGATTCAAACGCGAAACTGAACTAAGTAGCCAATTACAACACCCTCATATTGTGCGTTTGTTAGATAGAGGCCAAGTGAACGAGGACATTTTATATGGGGTGTTTGAATATGTTGAAGGCGTATCACTGCGTGAACATTTAACCTCCGAGCACGCACTAGACTCTGTGACCGCCACTGATGTGATGCTTCAAGTGCTCGATGCACTTATTCATGCTCATCAAAAAGGGATTATTCATCGCGACATAAAGCCTGCCAACATCATGTTGACCAACTCAGGTGCCAAAATTCACGCTAAGATTTTAGACTTCGGCATTGGTACGCTGGTAACTGAGAGTCGCCAACCAGACTTTAATACCTTAACACTTACGCAAGAAACACTCGGCACGCCTTCTTATAGCGCACCTGAGCAACTGCGTGGAGAACCTGCGTCTGCAAAATCTGACTTGTACGTGTGGGGTCTAGTATTTTTAGAATGCTTAACAGGGTTACCCGCCGTCACAGGTAACAGTATTGCATCAATTTATCATAAGCAATTAAGCGATGTACATATTCCTATTCCCAGCGCATTGCTAGGCCACCCATTGGCTGAATTACTGCGCCGTGTATTACATAAAAATGCCACTGAACGCGTGATAACAGGCAACGAAATATATTCAGATTTATCCTCTATTAACGTCTCAAACCTAGTTGGCGTACTTGCCGATGCTAATGCGCAACATGGCTTTGACGACACCACCGTACTGATTCGTGATGATGACCCAAACCACAGAGCGCTGCAAGAATACACTGCATTGACTGAGCGAAAACAGCTAACAGTGCTTGCGGTACGGTTAAGTGTAAAAGCACTGAATAACAGCGATAAAGACTACGATGTAATAGATACTGTTTACAAATCTCAGCGCAATAACCTGATTGATATAGCCACACGCTATGGCGCTTACCATGTGGGAAACTTATCAGATACCTGCTTGTTTTATTACGGCTACCCAGTGACCAGTGATAACGACACGCGATTATGCGCTCGTACCGCACTTGAAATGGTCAGTGAACTCAGTAAACGTAATGCTTTAATGCATGAAGCACATAATGTGGCTATCAACGTACACCTTGGTATGCATACTGGGGTATTTATCACTTACGCCAACGCGGTGCCTGAAGGCTATAATGCCAACATTGCAGTGGCACTGTCCCGAGAAGCCGGCGAAAAGCAAATTCTCTGTACCGCAGAATCGAGGGCTATTCTCGACTCATACTCTGAATTTACCAGCTACGGACAAGCCCAGATGGGGCCAATTTTTGACCCTATTGATGTGTATAATTTAGTGGGAGAGCGCCGAGTAGAAGCCTTTGGATTTATGCGTGGTACACGTAATAATCATGAGCTAATTGGCCGCCACCAAGAGCTTGAACAAACACTCTCGTTAATAAAAGCCGATAACAATAACACCCGTATTGCCCATATTCATGGTGAAGCAGGCATTGGTAAATCGCGACTATTGCAAGAAATACGTGCTAATTCTGCGCAATTTCAACACCTTGTTGCACAATGCCTACCTGAGCATCAAAACAATGCACTCTACCCAATATTGACTCTACTTCGTTACCTATTTAACACCACAAACCTTGATACAAAAAACGCATGTGCGTTATTTAGCAAGCACCTTAAGGAACAAGACAGCACCCTTAACATTGATCAAACTTTACCAATTTTACTGGTATGGTTAAATATTGAGTTAGGAGAAGAGTTACAACCCTCAGCACTGGCACCTGATGCTCAAAAAGAGCTACTTTACAATGGTTTAAGTGCATTGTTATTAGCCAACCAACACTCGCTTAACGAGCTCAAGCTCTATATTGTTGAAGACATTCATTGGGCTGACAGCGCCACGCTTGAGTTTTTGCATCACTTTGCGCAAAAGCTTACCTCAGGGCACGTATTACTTAGCACCTCAAGACAAGATATTCCAAGCCAGCTACAAGATTTAACTTTAATGGACGTGAATCTTAAAAAGCTCACAGAGCAAGCCACCGAAGACTTTATTGCTCACTTATTCGACGGCCATAGTGTTGCCCGCAATGTGTTAGATGTATTGGTCAGTAGAACCGACGGCATTCCACTGTTTATTGAAGAATTAGTCGGTATGCTAAAACAAAAAGGACTGGTTGCTGATAGCAATGGCACCATTGATTTTGTAAGCCCTGACAAATTAGACCAAGTACCAACAAGCTTACGAGAGTCATTACAACAAAAACTCGACAGCTTACTCTACGCCAAAGAAACCGCACAACTGGCCGCCACCATTGGCCGAGAGTTTGAATACGACCTACTCGTTGCCGCCTCGCCCCTAAGCGAAAACCAAGTTCAAAACGACTTAAATGAACTCATAGAAAACGACTTAATCATCCACCAGCGAAGAGTAGATAACGATAGTTATATTTTTAAACATGCGCTTATCAAAGATACCGCATACGAATCCATATTACTTAACAAGAAACTTGAGTTTCATGCAACGATAGGAGACACGTTAAGCTTAGGGAAGACTAACTCCAGCGAATCAAGTAGCCTAATAAGTAGACATTATTTGCTCGCAAATCGGTATAACGATTCTATTAAAGCATCATTATTGGTACTAAAACATAAATCATTTATCAATGATTTTAAAGGGTTTGATGATCTTCTTAAGCATGTGAGTTACGTAAACTCTAAAGTCTCCGACCAAAAAGAACAAATAGCTAATTCTATCTTAGTTTCGTCGATTACCCTAAAGTCTAAGTCAAGTCAACTAGGCTACGGGCACCCCAGTATTAGAGAGATTGCTTTAAAATCTTTATGGCAAGGCAGAAAGCTAAACATAGATTTAGATGAAAAGCTACAAAGTAGTCTTTTTATCTCCATGTGGTTCCTCATGCTTTACCATCACATGAACAACAATAAAACCCTCACCATTAAATACTCTTATGAGCTGATTGAGAAAAGCAAAGATATAGAAACCGTATATGTACACATAGTATTAGCAAAGAGTATGCTGCTACAAGGCAAAGTAAATGATGCTGAAGTGCACATAAACAAAGCATTTTGGATATTGGACCACTTTAAACAACTAAAAAGCAATGATTTAAGCTTTGGTATTTCTTATAAGCCAATGCTGTATATGATTTCAGCACTATTAAATGCTTTCAAGTGTAACTTTCACCTAGCGTTTGAACATATCGACGAAGCAATTGCTGTTGGAAAAGAGAAGCAAGACCATAATGCAGTAGCCCAGTCATGTTGCTACGCTTGTTTTATTTGTTTAATGCTCCATGAGAGTGGTTCCTCACAAAAGGAAAAAGCTCTCTTTTATATAAATGCAGTAAATGAACATTTTGAAAAATATGGCACACTTGGATATGTGCTCCCTTGCTTAGAAGTATTAACTGGCTGGGTAAATGATGATGCAAAATGCATAGAAAAATGGATAAATAATCCCGAGTACATGTCTGGAATAATGTATTCACTTTGGATTGCATTTTATATAAGTACAAAAGAAATGACTCCTAGTTATATTGAAGAAAAGATAAAAAACTCGGAAGTAATTGGTGAGAAGTTTTTTCAGCCAATTCTATACAAAAGAATTAATTCATGCCCCAATAGTGAAGTTAATTTTTATAGAACAAACAACAACATTTGGGCACTAGAGGTTATGAGCCGTGAATTTTGAACAGGTAGGTTTTTTAGTTTTAAGAAAAATAGTAGAAAAAGAAGACTTACTTAAAATTAGAAGTGAAGTTACTAAATCTTTCTTTTCTCAAAATAGAATCAATAGAGTTGAAGATTTAGACTTGAAAGATGCTCACAAGTTAGTTAGTGATTGCAACGTGAAGTACCTATCAATGGGTTATGAGACTAAAGAAATAAATAAAAAAATAAAAGAGCTATCAAACAAATTATTAGAAAGAAAAATTTCAGAAAAAATAAAAAAATCACTAACCTTTGAAGAGGGAGCGAGCATTATTACCCTTTTCCCTGAAGAGCTAAGTGGCTATAACGTCCATTATCACCAAGATGAGAATGTAAAAGATAAAAATCCGAAGAGAATACATGTAATCACCCCTTTATCAGAACAGAGATTAAGTCTAATCAAAGTTCTATGTTCAACGCATAATATTGGGACATTCAATCATATTTTATTCGGACCTCTAATTAGAATAGAAGACAATCGTCTTGAACAATATTTAAAAAGAGAAGTTAATATTGAACTTAATTTTGGGGATGTGTTAATTTTTTACACTTCTCTTGTCCATAAGGTTAGAGATAATAAGAACTCTGATAGCTCTCATTGGATGCTTAGATTTATACTAAAACATGACTAAATAAGGATAAACAATGAACTCAAGTAAAAAAGTAAAAGCGCCTATTTTAGGCTTACTATACAATTTAATTTTCGATGAAAAAGTACGCTCTGAATTCAACAAAAGCCCTCGTAAAGTTGCTGAAGTATTCGGCTTATCAGACATTGAGTATAATAATCTTATTACGGCCAATAGCAGTGGCGATTTTAAGACTACACTAGGTGACATGCTAGCGAATGAAGTATCTAGCCATTTATCTAAGCCGCAGCTATTAATCCCAAACTCTGAAATTTATAGAGAAACATCAACTCTATCTGCGACTTATAACCTTCTACACGACGGCAGCGTGTCAGATTACATTCAGTCACAAGATAAGCAAAAATACCAAAATTTCTTCGATACCTTTGGTATTACCGACCCTAAAGTTCAAGAAGCATTTGAAACATGGGTTCCTGAGGTAGAAGTAATGTCAAAAGCTATCCATGACGAGCTAGCTGAAGTTGTTAAAGACGATTTCTCAGAGTCTAACACAGACCCAAAGCTTAACTAGTCTCTTGCCAAAACCACAGGTTAAGAGGGATTAAAGCTATCAATTACCTCTTAATCTATATAAAAAATAAATTTAATGATAAGGATGTTAAATGGACAGTACTCCATTGAATAGCAATGACCCCCAGAGCAAAATTATGAATTTTACCTTGACTTAAAAATATGATCTTATACTTCTTTTTTAAGCTAGCACTTTTATGTCTGATCGGCGTTGTTTCCTAAACAATTTATACGAATAACTGTTGTTTAAAATGGGAGTATTACATACTTTTTTAAGTAACAAGCTCAGTCTATGAGACTATTACAAAAAAACAGCGGTGTCTTACTGAAAATTATGACAAGGCAAATATAATATCTAAAAAATAAAATATAGGGAAAAATAATGAACAATGTTTTAAACTTTCGAATTGCTTATTTAAAATCTATTACTTTGGCTTGGCAAAGTAATAGATTTGAAAAGTTGCTCTTGAACCAAAATAACTTGTTAGATTTTTTTAGTAATAACCCAGAGTTATTTAACGACTACCAAAACCCATTTGCACATCTAACAGTTACTGTATCCAAGACAAATGCTATGTCTTGGGCCCCTTCAAACGTCCAAGGTTGGATAGGACCTAATGATTTCATAAAGATAGCCTTGCCTAACGTGCCAAAATTCAATGGTCATAAAGCCAACGGTGACATTTTGGCAACAGCACTTGCTGATTATTATGCTCTTTTTCCAGATTTCCTAGGGCCTTTAAGAACACCTAACGTAAGCATGTTTAGTGATATTGAAAAAATGGCGCAAATGTTAATTCCAAATACCAATGCTGCATG
This sequence comes from Pseudoalteromonas sp. SANK 73390, assembly GCF_054966645.1. Taxonomy (NCBI): domain Bacteria; kingdom Pseudomonadati; phylum Pseudomonadota; class Gammaproteobacteria; order Alteromonadales; family Pseudoalteromonadaceae; genus Pseudoalteromonas; species Pseudoalteromonas sp. SANK 73390. The sequence goes on along the minus strand of NZ_ARPN01000035.1, from coordinate 25,486 downwards.
TGGCCCAGCTCAAAGCCTTATTGGAGATGATGCAATTTCATACTTTGGTGCCACAATGCTGCAAATTATTGCTCTTACTTGGATTTCCGAGGACTTTAAAAATCAGCTTTTGGCAGCTTCAGATCCAAAAGAGGATAACTCACAATATATCGCCGATGCCTCACCTATTATCGCGAAATTTTTAGGCTATAAAAACCCTTGGAACTTTAACTTACAGTTCTTTGAAGCAGAAAACTTTAATTACTCTGTAAAAGAGTTCCATATACCAAACGAAGAATTTATTGTTCATGCGGGGTCTTGGGATAAGGCAAACATACCCAACAATGAAATTAGATTATGGTTCCCTAACAGACCAGAAGTACAATCACAAATGCCTACAGCGTTAACAGCATACAACGATGATGGACCGGCATATCCATTTACTTGTAGCTAAATAAATCAAATATAGAGAGGTATTCACCTCTCTATAAGAAAATTAAGGAAGAGAATGAGTAACTTATTTCTTGGTTATCATACGGCATGCCTTTGTTCACTTGCTACATTTTGAGAGGGTAGCAAGTGGTGAGAACTATAAACCTTCAAAAAGTTTCTCAACTTATCCTTAATATTTTACAAATACTAGTATTGGCAAAATCGCAGCCTAGCTGACATATAAAATACTAGAATAGTAATTGCAGTTGGACTACTGTCAGATCCATCAAAAGTGGACTTTAATAACGACCCCTTTTGATATATAAATAACCTAAAATACCCAAAGGTTTGCTATACAATTTATGCAGAATAATAAATTTAAAATCATTGACTGTGACAGACATGTTATCGAGCCTATCCAGATATGGGATGAATACCTCCCCAAAAACGAAAATATAAAAAAGATCTCTTTACTATTTGATAATTCAGAGGCCCAAAAGCAAAGGGTATTGAACGGCTACCCTGATCTTTCAATTCCTCCGACTTATTTAATCGGCGATGAGCCAATTTTAAGCAATTGGGGTCTTGATCAGCAAGTTGCGTCAGCTCTTGTAAATGCACAAAGTATTAAAGAGAGAAAATCAGCAACTAATCCCATTGATCAAGTCTCATCAATGGATGAAACATACGTCGCTCAAGCGCTGATTTTTCCTACTTTTGCCAATTATATTGTAAATCACCAAAATGTTGATGCGGATACATCAATAGCTTATGCAAAGGCCTATAACAACTGGTTAGATGATTACTGTAGATATAACACAGAAAGGCTATTACCCGTAGGACTTATTAGCCGCCACGATAGCAACGTACTGGTTGAACAAATAAAAGCTATCGTATCTAGAGGCTGGAAAGCTGTTGTATTAAGGCCAGAACCAGTATTAGGTAAAAACTTGAGCCACCCCGATAACGAAGCTTTTTGGGCTACATGTGCAGAACTTGGTATTGTAGTTTGCTTTCACGGAGGCACACACTTGCAAGGGCAAACAGTCGGTATGGAAAGATTTAATACGCGCTTTTCTCTGCACGCATGCTCTCACCCAATGGAAGCTCAAATGGCATTCATTGACCTATTAGAATCAGGCGTGTTTGAACGAAACCCTAGTTTAAAAGTTGCCTTTTTAGAGGCCGGTTGCTCATGGGTTGCTCATTGGCTATGGCGACTCGATAATATTTGTTACAGCGAGTTTCCAAGCTTAACTGAAAACAATATCAAAATGCGTCCTTCTGATTATTTTAAAAAGCATTGTTGGGTAGGTGTAGAAATCGGTGAACCAATTACAGATACCCTAAACATGATTGGCCACCAAAAACTGATATTTGGCAGCGATTACCCACACCCTGATCATTTACATTTTGACTTAGCCAGCATTCAAGATGAAATGCCAGCGCTATCGGCTGAACAAATTCGCGATATTTTAGAAAACAATCCAAAAGCTCTGTTCGGATTATGAAATTAGACACCTCAAAAGCGATCCACTGGCTACCTAACTTGGACATATTCACGTTACCAAATGACGATTTGATTGTTGTTTCACCTGAGCAAGAAGTCTTATTTAGCAATGAAGCTTTTCCTTTGTTTAGTTTGATCGATGGAACTCGTTCAATTGATGACTTAGAAAAGCTAGCACAAAGCTCAAAGATGCTAACACGGTTTACGCAGGTTGTGACTCACTTTTTGACCAAAAATATATTTTTAACACAACAACATAGCGAGTCTAAAAACAATGTTTGCGTAAAACTTAGAAAAGTATTGCCTAATACTTATACTTACATTGATGAATCGTATATCAAACCACTGCTTAGTGAGATTGAACAACGGGTTGTTAACTCTCAACTTGGTTCAAACTTAGTGATTACCACTGACATGCTTGATTGCGAATTACTGAGTATTTTTGAACAAACTACATTACCCTGCATCTTAATCGAACTAAGACACGACACGCTTCAATTTTCCAATTTACTAAATAGCAAAGTTGACTTACGTACATTGCAATCATCTTTAATTCGCAACAAGCCTGTACTTAAATTCGTGAGTCAATTTCAACAAACAATATATACAAGACCAACTCCTAACCTGAGCTATATGCATAAATTAACATCGACGCAGTTAGAACGCATTGTCGATTTAGCTACATCACAAATTAATGCCGCCAACCCATACTTAACAGAATATTTATTAACAAAAGAGGTAATTAATAAGCATATTATCAACTGTAAACTAAACGAGCGAAACGACATAGAATCAACAATTACTTTGAAGTCTCAAATTGCAAGCTATAACAAAGATGGCGGCTCTCGGACTATACAAGCAGAAGAAACCGTAGCAAAGCTACTTCCTTTTGTTAGCCCTTTGACAGGCTGTATTAACCACCTAACAACGCTCGAAAGTACATTAAACCAACCTGTAAAAATTTACAAAACTGGTTTCTTTAAGTGCCCTCCTATGCGAGAGAGTATTAAGCTTAATGAAGGCAGTTTTATGCAAGCTTGTCTCGGTAAAGGGGTAACGCATGTACAATCTAAAGCGAGTGCATTATGTGAAGCAATAGAGCGAAGAAATGCTCAGTTCACAAGTAAAGAAAAATCTACTTATGCAAGCCCAAATCAATTAGATGCTTTAAGTTATCATTTTAAAACTCTCTTACCATACAGTGAAAAGCAATATGCTCAGTTTCAAAATGCAAACCATCTAGACTCGACACGAATTCAGGCTGCCCAATCCTATGATAATTCGCCGATAAACTGGTCTCAACTATGGTCACTATCAAGCAATGAAAAAGTATATGTACCGACTGTATGCTGTTACGCAAATACACCATATCTAGAAGATCGCTTCGGCAAATGGCATTCAAATGGATGTGCAGCTGGTAACAATGTTGAAGAGGCAATACTCCAAGCACTTTTTGAGCTAATGGAACGAGATGCCACTGCAATTTGGTGGTATAATAAACTGCCTAGGCCATCATTCGATATTTCCCTAATCGATCCTGATTACTTAGCACCACTGCACCAGACTATTTCGCATAAGCATGATTATTGGGTGCTAGATCTGACTGTAGATACAGCTGTGCCAGTAATGGCTGCTATAGGTCGAGACAAACAAACAAAGGGATGGACATTTGGTTTTGGTTGCCACTTAAAGCCCGAAATGGCAGCTCAACGCGCCTTAACCGAGCTATGTCAATTAATTCCTATTCGTGAGCAAAACTGCGCACCTTTTGATTTTGATGCAATTCGGGATGAGGCATTCTTGTGGCCTTCTGATAGCAAGATTAAGTCGAGCTATGCAATATTGCCAAGTACTGATATAAAAGAAGACATTATCCACATCATCGAACATTTGAGTACGTTGGGTATGCAAACATTGGCGCTAGATTATAGTCGAAATGACATACCACTCAGTACAGCTAAAGTGTTTGTCCCCGGCCTTTGCCATATTTGGCCTCAACTCGGTAATCCGCGTCTTTACAACACCCCCGTCAAGTTAGGCTGGCTGACAGAGCCTTTAACAGAAGAAACTATCAACCAACAAGGTTTATATATCTGATATTTAATGTAGAATTGCCGTCATTAATGCCAATGCGTTTAATTAAGTGAGCTATTTTGTGGCAATGCAACCTTGTCGATAGCCAAGCAGAAATTTTACTATGGAGAATAACTACATACCGAAACTTTTCCTTGTTACTAAGCCATTTATCTGTCGCAATGTCTGGTCATTTACTTAGTGCAATTGGTATAAAACATAACTATTTTACATCGGCCTCAACGAAGGCCGACTTAAAGGGAGGTTCTTATGAACAAATTAATAACGGCTGCTTTGGCCAGCGCGGCGTTTATTTCAGCACCTAGTTTTGCTGATATTGGTATTACCGCTTATGCTGGGCAAACTTATAGTCAAAAGCTGACCACTAGTAAAGGTCAAAAACATGAACTAGCTGACGATGCGCACTTTGCAGTCAGTATCGACAGGCATATCGATGGTGCTAAGTATGGTATTTTTTATAGTAACTTTGAAAGTGAGTTAGAAAATAGCTCACAACACCAAGTAGACTCTGAGCTTTTACTATTTCAAAGTGCCGTGTATCGCCCTATCACACATAACTTACACACTTACTTCGGTGCACAGTTGGGTGTTAATCGCATCACAACTAACTTTGTTGATGCTGATAATTTCTTTGCAACAGGGCTGTTTGCAGGGCTTGATTACAAGTTGGGTGCAGGCTTTAGTGTTGGCACAGAAATTAGATGGATTGCTACGATTGTAAAAAACACATCAGTTATCAACTGCGATGACGACCCAGAAACAACCGACACGTGTAGCTGGCACTTTGATAGCGACTCACTGAGTCAATTTCAGGCAAGTGCCAATATTACCTATCGCTTTTAACAGAGCTTTAAAAAGCCTAGGGGCTGTTGACCATTGAGGTATAAATTCATTTAAAATCAAAGGCTTGTATAAAAAAGAATGAGCAATGCAGCATAGTAGTTTATGTTAGTTGCGAATGACAAAGTAGTGGAAGCCTTTGCTTGAACCCTTTGGGTAGCGCCATTCAGGCATTTTTTCTACGTTATCATCTGGCTAACATAGAATACCTATGGATGCAGGTTCCGCCTTGTAAAAATACCCGAATGACTGCAGCAACAACACACAGCAAAGATCAACACGCCCCTAACAATTGGCTTCAAATTATGTTATTAAAATAGGTTCAAAGATCGAAGTTTTTACTTATCTCACCACTTTAATTTGGGCAAAACAACCAGAGAACAGCATGCAACATCAGGTAATCATTAGAGAAGCACACACGGGAGATCACCCTTTTATCTTTTCACTATCTCCTCACTTGGCCGAAGTTGCGCAACTGCCGTGGCACACTGATCAAGCCATTAAAAAAATGCAAGACGAATACATTGCACAGATGCTCACACCCACAGATAAGCCAACCCTCACTTTAATCGCTGAGGTAGACAGCACAACATTGGGCTTCATACATGTACGTACTCACACAGATGGTATTTCAGGTGAATTGTGTGCCACCGTGCCCCTGCTGGCAGTATCCCCAAAATCACAAGGCCTAGGGCTTGGCAAACAACTTATGACATCAACAGAGCAATGGGCTAAAAAGTTAGGTTGTCGTTTGTTGCATTTAGAAGTGTTCGCAAATAACACCGCTGCACGCGGCTTTTATCAACAACAAGGCTTTGAGCCAGAAATGATTCAGATGGTCAAAGTAATATAGAATAATGATAAAATAAAGCCACCTCAACACCAGAAATTTTTATTTAAAATCAAATAAATACAGGTTTTTTTGGGAAATAAAAACCAACTGTTAACAATAAAAACACCTTTTGCTATCATTCCTACTGTATTGAAGTATAGTAATTCACGCAGTACTCAATTTAACAAACTGAATAAGGATATAGCACATGAAAAAGTTTTTATTAGGATTAGCTGCGTTCAGCACATTTTCAACCATTGCAAGTCAATTACCTTCATTAGAAAACGTTGTTCAAGAGTCTGGATTCCTCGCGTATCAACAAACTCTAAAAAAAGAAGTACTCAACACACATGAAAATTATCAACTATACATCGACTCTCTAAAGAGTAAGGGTGAAATTGTGCCTATGGCACCTGCACCTGAACTGACTTATTTAGAGATCCGTGGTGTTTTATCAGCACAATCTCCATCATGGGACTATGTTGCTGTTGGTGATTTTTCAACCAATGAAGATCATGGTGGCGAGTTTTATGCCGTCACAGTCGAATATGGTTATGCTACGCCATCTTCAAGAAGGTTCCAGCTTAATGGCTCAAACCTATCATTAGCGCAATCTGAGCCTATCAAAGATTCAGGTAATACGGTTATCGGTTGGATTAATTACTGGCATAATACACAAACCAACTTCACAAGTGGCACATCTACCTATCAAGCAGTATCAATCAACTTCCCATACAATAGAGAAGATGATCGACTTTATATTCGATAATAGAGCATGCAATACAAGCGCTTACTTAAGCGCTTGTATTTAAACCAAATTGATATGTCTCTAATTTACTAATCAATGCCTTATAATTGCTGACAACATCTGAAGTTGCTTGTCCTTGCCCTTGTACTGTTGCAAGGTTTTCTTTCATATTTGCTATAACGTCAAAGCGCTCACTGTTTGCTTGTTTTAAAGTGGTGCCACCGAGTTGCCCGTCATGCTCAATAAGCCCATAACGTCCTGTCATAAAAGCCATTTCCCCCATGGATAATACGCCTTTATCGTATAGCGTTTTCGCCGCATTAGACTGCTCAGCCAATGTCATATTTGTAAAGTCAAATTCTCTTTCTGGATAGCGGTGCTGTACGCTGGCAATTTCTTGCCTCGGTGGTTGTTCTACATGCTTTGTTGCACTCGCGTTACTTAGTTTAACACTTTGATTATATTGAGAAGTCTGAAAGTTGCTATTAATTCCGAAAGTGGCCATGATTATTCCTTATACTAATTGCTTTGTCATACCCCCTAAATAAAGCAAATTATATTCCAATATGAGTACCTATTTACATATTAGCGTGCCAAGTATTCTAGATATTAAACTATACAGGTCAGCATCACTTAACGAGTGTGTTGATCTTTACTTCAAGTAAACCCCTGATATACAAATATAAGGTAATGTGTCATTCGCTAACAATTAGCATTGAGTTATGTTATTAGGGAGAGCTAAGTACGACAGCTAACAAGCTCTCTTACACACAAATTAAATGCAGACTTACCACTTAGAGGTTACATTTGGAATGTATCCGCAAATAACACCGCTACACGCGGCTTTTATCAACAACAAGGCTTTGAGCCAGAAATGATTCAAATGGTCAAAGTAATGTAATTAACTGTAGTAGCTCATATCTGATTTTGCGGTGTTGACGAGATATGAGCGAACAACGGTCGCTCAATAGCTTTACAAGTTTTGTCTATAGCTCTTCAAAGCAGACGTTCAACTAACTCGTTTATGCCCCAAAACGTGTTTGAAACGATAGTCAATGTCGTTTTACCTATCCTTAGTTTGACCGATAATATCTAATCCATATTGGCGAAAAACAAAAGACACCCACCACTATTAATATCCAAGCTGAGGAGGTGAAATAAAAAATTACGAAAGCACTTCCATCACGTTGGTCAAAAACGTTTATTGATAGGCTAATTTTTAGCGCCCAAGCATATCTCTACACTAAAACTGGGTTATCGCGCACGACAACGCGCAGCTAATACAACAGTAAGAAATTCTAGAATTGAGAATGTGAGTTCTGCTAAGCCAGCAAGCGCTCGCAGTTTGTTAGATTCGTCCGCCGTCGTTTTTGCAGTGTTTCACAGTAAGCGGTTATTGTTCGCTCTCTACCTACAGCACCGTGGAATACCCGAGAAAATTGCGTAGTGAGTTTTATCCAGTTCTCAGACTCTATATTTAATCGAGTAAGAATGGGTTGTGCTTCGTTAATATAGCCTCGCTTGTCGGCGCGAATACATTGTCCTGTGAGTTCAACCAATTCAATATAGGATTTGAGTTCAAAAGGCAGGCCTTTAGGCATATGTTTTCGTGGGCTGCCCGCAAAGCGTAGTAGGCTTTTTGGTTGTTTGCCCAGTTTTGCGTGGTCGATGCGCTTTTTGATGCTTGTGTAGTCTGAGGCTTCAGGCGTTGCGGCGATTTTGGCCCTAATGGGGTTTAGGTCTACGTAAGCTAGACAAGCAGCCAGTGCTGCTTCATCCAGTAATGCTTGGGATTTAAATCGTCCTTCCCAAAAGCGGCCTGTGCAATTATCTTCTTTATTTGCTCGACGGGCGATATCTTCGTTAAGTACGCGCATAAACCAGCTAATATCTGCAAGTCTTTCCCTGTACTTGGCGACATGTTCATTGAGTATCAACTGCTCCGACTCATTAAGTGCTTCACCTTCAGTAAATTTTTGACTTATCCAATTGCCTTTAAACAACTTGTGCCACCGTATCACAATCGCTTTATCCGACAGGCCCTTAGCCTTTTTATCATCAACATATAAAACAATGTGAGTATGATTACTCATCACGGCATAAGCACAGACATCAATACAAAACACAGACCCCAATATCAGGAGCTTTTCTTCAACCCAATCACGGCGGTGTTCGTATGATTTGCCAGTAAATTTATCTTCGCCGCACAGAAACGCGCGCCTTACGCAACGGGAGATACAGTGGTAGTATTTGGTGTCGGTTAAGCTGATTTGTCTTTTACGGGCTGTTGCCATAGTTTGGTTTCCTCAATCCTTTGAGTGCAGGATTAAAGCTTAGGCGGTATCTTAGGAAGGTGCAAATTAGTGGTGGGTGTCAGCGATTTATTAGCGATTTATTTGAGCGATTTATTTTTGATAGCTTGGAAGAAGTATCTGACTATGCTACAAAATGGTTGTGGCATTATAACTATGAAAGACCACATAAAGCTAATAATGGTTTCCCACCATTAAAGGCTGCTTAAATACTCCATTTTTGATGTCTATTAAAAAAGGGATGATCACCGTTCCTGTCCAGAAGCTTCACAGTTGGCACTACTTAACTCAGAAGTGCCCCATTCGAAGTTACACCTGATAGGCTTCTTTGTTCATCGAACCATCATTTGATATACTTTTTCTCATGCAAGTAATGTGTATATAGAATTGGGGTAACATCAACCGATGTAATTGCTAGGTGGGGAAATGGAACTAAGTAATCCGAACAACGTATTGGATCTTTTCAAAGACTTAATGATAAACGTTGTTGAAGAAACCAAAAAACCTATGAAAGATTTTGATCTAAATGAGCGCTACTATAACCGAAATATGGGAAAAATTGCTCAAATAGACGTATCTGTTCTGTACATACGCTTGTGTTCAATCTTTGAACAGCTCAATGAGTTGAAAGCAAATGTCGCCTTAGAAAATGGTTTCTACACCAGTGAGTCTGATTATCAAGTTGTCCTACGGCAATTTTGTGACGATTATCAAAATATTGTCAATGTTGCTGCATCGATAAAGGAGAGTTTAGATCAACGATCTGGATTGCTTGGCCTTTTTAAAGGCTACAATAATCCTATTGAAACTATATTGAGTGGCAAAACCAAACAACTGAACTACCATCAATTACGCAATGAATTCTCTTATCATGCTGTTGTACTCCAACAGTCCGAAAAGAAAATGTTAGATGTCATCGCAAAAGATCTAGACGGCTTTATGGTTAACTTTAATTAGTCGGATAAGAGTTCATTCCTTTCTCAATAATATTATAAAGCTGCAACAACTATTAGGCGCACTCAACTGTTTTCTGCCCCAAAATGCTTTGGCAGTGTGACTTTAGGCCAATTCAAACAAAACCAGATTGACTAAATATTAGTAATACTACACAGTCTAGATATTAAGATATTAAGATATTAAGATATTAAGATATTAAGATATTAAGATATTAAGATATTAAGATATTAAGATATTATCAAACCTCGATCGTAATGAAGCTACAAGGAGAAATCCGTGCTCATGAAAGAAGCTGCTCATCAAATCACCTGGTTGCTCATGACTTGTTTAACCGTTTTTGCATTGTTGCTAGTGGGATTACTTGATGTCATTTAGTAGAGATGCCCATAAGATAAGAAACTCGATAACACGTTACACAAAAGAATCTGTAGTACAACATTTACTTACTCGGCTACATACCGTATATCCTGATGAACCTCAAGCAATAGGTCGTCCTTGGATTGTCTGCCTAATGCTTGAGTGGACATTAGAACTAGAACCCATTCAAGGCGCTATTCCTGCGAATGAAAAAGATGTTTGGAACATATTGAACAAAATTTGTGCACTACAAGTAAAAGCTATAAAATTTGCCGATGAAGATAATGTTTGGTTGTCTCTAAGAGCGTTCTTACTAACACAATTTAGATTTCAAACGAACCAGATAGTACACAACTATTTCTTGGTAAGGTTGTTCTCAATAATGTGCAATGAAGGTGCAAGTCGGTCTTTTCGAGATAATTTCAAAGCTCAGACAGATATTGATTTGGAAGACTTTTTTATTTTGTCGGTGTTTTTCTTTTCTATATTTTACTCGCCTAATAAGCCAGCCATTAAGTACGAAGAGTTCTTACCCAAACTATCACCAGCATATCCAGTAGCCCTGATTAAACAATACCTTAACTTAGTTGGGGCTAACTTTGAACAGTTGCAACAATTGATGAAACACCGAAGGGGGAAAACTAGAGGCGATGGAGATGTAAGAGCGGAAGAGTATTTTTCTGAACCACTATTGCTTGAGAAACCAATACTCATTCTACCTGAGGGTATATCAACCGCTCATCCATATATTGCAAGTATCGGGTTGAGCGAATTTGTTCTCAGAACTCTTAAAACTGCTGATTCGAGTGGTTTTAGAGACAAATTTACTAAAGAGTTTGAAAATTATTTAGCATATGTTTTTGATGCATATAATTTTGAGACGACAAGAGAAGAGCAACTGATGGAAGTTTACAGAGACAACAAAATTCAAGGTAAGGTTGTCGACTTCTTACATCAACGGAGCGGAACTTCGATTTTTATTGATGCAAAGGGTGTAGAACCCAACCAAAAAATTCTTGTGACTGATCAGAGAAACATTATTAAGGACAAGTTAAGAGATACTCATCTGAAAGGTATTAAACAAGCGGCTGAATGTGCAGATAAGTTGAGTGGCGTTGGTTTTGGTGAACTTGCTGATTTTGATAACAGATATGCTCTCATAGTTACTCACCAAGACTTCTACCTTGGTAATGGTGTTAAACTCGCCTCTTATATAGGGGAAGAGTATAGACAAAGGATAGATGAAGCAGTTGCTGGTAAGATACCTCTGAAAAACGTACACTTCTGTTGTGTTGCTGATCTCGAAGGAATACTAGCGCTTTGCAATGAGACTGAAACCGATATTGGTGAATTTTTGGATTTTTGCAACATTGAAGAAAAAGCTCCAGAAACAGCTAAATTTGAGATGCGTCAGCACATTCAAGCATATGCAGAGAAACTAGCATCAGAGAAAAGCTCTCCTATCGGCAGCGATAGGCTAGTAGCAAACTATAAATACCTAACTTCTGAACTTGCTGGCAAAATGTCAAAATCTCAGCAGTATTGGAGCGAAGGCTCTGTGAAAATTCCAGTTTACTTGCAGTACCTTAGAAAAATAAAAGAACTAGTATAGTTAATTTTTAAGTCAGCTTCAGGTTGCCGATTTTAAGCAAAACAGAAGTGATTATTTAGTCTAGTCCAAGGCATAGATAGCGCCAAACGCGATGGAAGAACCGCCTCTTTTATGATTGTTGTTGCCGAGAAAGATTGGTCACAGGTTCAGAGCTATTCCATACTTTATCGAATCTAAAACCAGTCATTTTTGTGCCGACTCGTAACTCATTTTTGTCCAGAAATGAGTTGGTTTAACATCTGTTATCGCGGTGACGAAAAATTAATATTGGATTAGCTGAGCGGCTCAAAGTGGCACATATGCGATTGTCATATTTGATCAAATCAGACAGATTCTGTTAAGACTCATTCAAGTAACGCAAAAAAGCCCAGATCACTCTGGGCTTTAGGACGAGAAATGATTCTCTAGGGATTACTTGTTAAATTCTTGTTCAGACAGCTCACCGTCTTTATTCGCATCCAATTCATTAAATTGTTTCATTAAACTTTCAGATGCGGAGGCTTCACTTTTACTGATCACACCATCTTTATTGGTATCAAAATCTGCAAACGATGCCGCCATTGCAGTTGCGCTTGCCATTGTAACCATCGCGATAATAAGGGTATTAAGTGTTTTCATGTTTTCTCTCCTATTTTTTAAAGTGAGCAAATTCTACAGGGCTAAGTTCGTTGTCTTTGTTGCTATCAAGCTTGCGGTACTGCTTAGCTAGCTCAGTTGATACTTGTGCTTCAGTTGGGCTTATCACACCATCATTATTACTATCTAATGATTGAAATGTGACCTCTTCAGCAAGTGCTACCGTGCTTATCAATGACGCGATTGTTAACGTAAAAACGTGGCTTAATTTCATGTTGTACTCCAAATATTAATTTTTAGCTGTGGCTGGTAGCCTGATAAAAAAGGCGTTATTCACTTTTAAAGCTTGCGAACTCTTGTGCGCTCAGCTCGCCATTACCATCGGTGTCTAAATCTTTAAACTTTGCCATCAACGCGGGTAGTACTTTTGACTCAGCTAAGCTGATTGACCCGTTATTATCAGTATCAAGTGTTGAAAATGTGTCGCCAGCCTGTGCTGCTGCGCTTACTGATACGGCTAAAAATGCAATTGTAATTAAACTGTTTTTCATCATTTGATTCCTTATATTCTGCTCACAGTCAAACTAGTGCCTACTCACTAGTGACTTTTACGGCGTAAAACGATTTGCCTGTCGTTGAGCGATTGTTTGTGTCGCCCTAACTATTCCAACTTTAATGCCAGAAATTAAAAAGCAAGATAAAACATAAGGTTATGAAATATCAGCCTGCGCAATTCAGTGACGATTAAGACAGTTTGTTGCTTAATAGCAACAGCAGACCAATAGAAAACAAATAACATACTTTAAATCAATGAGTTAAGGTGTTGCTTTTTAGCAACTTGCGGTTTAAATAAGGAGTGATTAGTGGGTACAAATCGGTTAAAGTGGCCAAGTACTTTAAACTTAGTAGGCATTAAAAACTCACCAGCAAAGTTTTTTTCTCAGTCCTTAAGCCAGCAAGCAAAGCGTGCAATGTTATTAGCGCTTGTTCCCATAGTAATACTAACCTTGTGGTATGCACAGCAAGTCGCGCAGCACCAACAAGAAACAAACCATATTTACCATAAAAATCAGTCGCTTGTTTTATCTTTTAACACACTAAAAGGTGATATATCAGCGCTTGAAAAAGCCCACTTAAACAATCAACTGTTAAACAATGCACAACTGCAAAAAAGTATTGAAGATAAATGGCAAGTCACCAACAAACGTATTGAATTTTTAAAAAAATCACATGTGTCTGAGCAAATAGTCGCTAAATGGCAACAGTTGCAAAACCTGGCCCCAAAAACACATGTTTTAAATGTAGATTACGCTAAACTTCAGCAGCAATTATTAAAGCTAGAGCAGCCTTTACACAAAGCAATAGAAGATAGTTTACGCCAACAAGCTATCGCGTTTTCAACGCTTAACCAGTATTTTTTAGCAGGATTGTTTTTATTCATCCCCTTACTGATTGTGATCTCTTTAATCGTGATCCGCAAAGTGACCAATCAGCTCAATGCACTTGAGCGGGTTATATTGCAACTCGGTGAAGGTAATTTTGCCAAGCCCATCACTTTGCACGGCAGCGAAGAATTTGTGGCATTAGGCAAAGAGCTTGACTGGCTAAGAGAGGAGTTGCACCTAAGCCATAAACAAAAAGACACTTTTTTGCGTCACGTAAGTCACGAGCTAAAAACGCCTCTGGCCTCATTAACTGAAGGAAATAGTTTGCTGCAAAGTGATAGCTTTGGCACTGTAACCAAAGCTCAACAACGTATCATTAATATTATGGATGGCGCATTGTCTCGTTTGGCCACATTAATTGATGACTTACTAAATTACAGCGCAGCAAATCATCCTCTGTCACAACAACTGTATTCTTTTGATCAGATTAAACTCGAATTAATCAAACATTTTGAGCAGCAAATCAATGACTCTCGCCTGCGCATACATTGGAACCATGAAGACTCAGCGCCTTTACTACCTTACTTACCAATTAAATTGATCTTAACGCAGCTCTTAGGTAACGCATTGCAATATGCACGTTCACATATCGAAATACATTCTCATATAGAACAACAGCAAGTTCAATTAAGCGTTATAGACGATGGTCCAGGTATTGATTTATCTGAGCAACACAAACTCATGCAACCGTTTTATCGTGGCAAACACAGCGAACAACATAACGGCAGTGGCTTGGGCTTGGCGATTGTTGCGGAATGCGTTAAACAACTACACGGTACTGTAAAGTGGCAACATGCCCAGACAGGCAGCCATATATGTATTCAATTTCCAATTCAAAGAGAGCTTTCAAATGCGTAACCTACTATTGTTCTTGATGACATACTCGTTAGTTGCATGCCAATCAATCAGTTCATCAGATAAACAGCTTCCTTTTGTTGGTCCAACCAATGCTAAGTACGCACAATTTGCACCACTTGATGCATTGCTTCACGCCCATCAAAGTGCATGTGATGGCAATTTTTACAACCCCTTGGCAGGTTATCGTTCTGCTAAAAAACTCAATCTCTTTTTCAGCGCTTTTTGCTCAGAAGAATCAACCACAACACAGTTGCGACTTATTGCCCAATTGCATCAACAAGATGATTGGCCGCAAGCTTACCTAAGCTACTTTGCAATGTTGCATCAGCAAACGTCTGTATTAAGGCAACATAAACTCAATAATATTGAATTAAAAAAGCAATTAATTGAGCAGCAAAGTGCCCTACAAAACACGCAACTTGCATTGAAAAATTTAAAGCAAAAACTCGCCCAAATCGAGCAACAACGCTTAGCATCAGACATTGAAAATAGCCAGTTAGGAATACAACCATGAGCCGTAATACCTTATTACTTGTAGACGATGATACATCACTCATCGAGTTACTCGCGATGCGCTTAGAAGCCAACAATTATGATGTACTAACAGCGCATAGAGGTACACAAGCGCTACAGTTACTGCAACACAATGCGATTGATTTAGTGATCACTGATCTACGAATGGCTCACATGGATGGCTTTGAATTATTTGAGAACATCAAAAAAAACCACGTTGGGCTACCTGTCATTATGATGACCGCGCATGGCTCAATTCCTGATGCCGTAGATGCCATGCAACAAGGGTTTGTGAGCTTTTTAAGTAAGCCGATACAAAGCAAAGCATTACTTGAAGCCATAGACAATACCCTCAAAAATAGTAAAAAACGCGACAGCATAGTTAACAAGCAACACTTTCACGGACTCATTTATCAAAGCAATGCTATGCACCAAGTGGTACAGCACATTCAAGCACTTGCCCCAAGCCAAGCTAATATTTTAATTCAAGGGGCCAGCGGCACAGGTAAAGAAGTAACTGCCAATGCCATTCATAAAGCAAGTAACTACAGTAGCGGACCTTTTGTTGCCATAAATTGCGGCGCAGTGCCTGCTCACTTACTTGAGTCAGAACTATTTGGTCACAAAAAAGGCGCATTTACTGGTGCAATGCAAGATAAGGTTGGCTTGGTACAAAGTGCCCATGGTGGCACTTTGTTTTTAGATGAAATTGGCGACATGCCTATGGACTTGCAAGTTAAACTACTTCGTGTGCTGCAAGAGCGAAGCGTACGCCCCGTTGGCGGACATTGTGAGCAGCAAATCGATATTCGTTTTGTTTCAGCAAGCCATAAAAATTTACAACAAGCTGTTGCTGATAAAGAATTTAGAGAAGACCTTTATTATCGACTCAATGTGGTATCTATTCATCTACCCAGCCTACATGATCGCCCTGAAGATATTCCTCTTTTAGCCAATCGATTTGCCTCGAGTATCAGTGAAGGCCAAAAAATAATTAGTCCGCAAGCCATGACCTGCTTATTAAACTACCAGTGGCCTGGAAATGTTCGGCAATTGCAAAATATCATAGAGCATGCTGTTGCGTTTAGTTCATCCAAGCTGATAACCGCAGATACAATACAGGGAGCCATTCCAGATCTCGGCCAAGTGAGCTTTCAAGGGCTCAACGATGCAAAAAAACAGTTTGAATACGATTATATTAAAAAAGTACTGTCATTATGCCAAGGCAATGTGGCCGAAGCCGCCAAACTTGCACAGCGTAATCGCTCTGATTTTTATAAGCTGATTAAAAAACATCAAATAAGTTGCTAGAAAATATAGCGAAACGGTGCGTTACTCGTTATTGTATCTATACTGTAATAAACGTTAAAAAGCCCTTTTGACGTTTATTAACGTTTAGTTATCGTGCAAAGTAGCTAAATATATCTGAGCGTAAAAACACACTCAGTCAAACAGTGCATAACACAATGACAACCCCTTTGCAGGTGATAACTAATCAACAACAACACTAGCACACCTGCAAACAGACCAATTACAGGAGCACCTTATGAGAATGCGCCAAAAACTAATCGTCAGTTTTTTGCTCACTGTTATCGTGCCTATTTTAGCTATTTCTGCAGTAAGCATATCAAAAACCAAACAAGAGTCTCTCAATAGCTTTTTAGACTTTTCTAGCAGTGAAATGCGGCAAATTGAAAATACCTTTGTGTTGTTTTTCGATCAAATGAAGAACAACGCACGCTTTTTGGCCCAGCACAAAGCCGTTAGCACCGTGCCAGATAACATCACGCAATACTTTGATGCTGAGAAGCCCATGACCCCACTGCAAAATTCTCCGCAAGAGGGGGAAATTTTTGAGTTTTATACGGCATTTGGGCAAACTCACCCCGAGCTATTATTTGTTTATATGGGCTCTGAAACAGGCGGATTTATTCAATACCCAGCAGAGCCTTTAGGCAATTATGATCCGCGTAAACGTCCATGGTACAAAAACGCCAAAATCAACCCCAAAGAGGTAATTATCACAGAGCCTTATCAAGGCGTCACCGGGCAAGCAATGGTTTCGGTTGCCACGGGTATTTTTAATGGCGGAAAATTCTCTGGCGTCCAATCTTTAGATGTTACTTTATCAACATTAACCGACATAGTAAGCAACATAAAGTTAGGCGAAACTGGCTACCTCATTTTGTTAGACGGTCAAGGCACCATTTTAGCCGACCCTAAGCGACCAGAAAACAATTTTAAAAATATTAGCGACTTAGACATTCCACTTTATAGCCAGATAGCATCGTCGGCTGACCAACCCTACATTAGCGTGGAGATGGATGATAAAACGGTCGACGCTAAGATATACGACTCTAAAAAGCTAAATTGGCGCTTTGTGGCCGTGATTGATGAAGATGAAATTTTATCGTCAGCTTACAGCATGTCATGGAGCATCATGCTCATCGCGTTAGTTATGCTGGTTATATTTGGTATCATCGCGGTCACGCTCGCGAATAAAATTGTCTACCCGATTGAACGTGTTTCAGAAGGGCTCAGAGACATAGCGCAAGGCGAAGGTAACTTGTCTAAGCGCTTACAAGTTATTGGTAACGATGAAATTAGTGAACTTGCAACGTGGTTTAATCAATTTTTAAGCTCGATTAACTCTTTGGTTAAAGACATCCAACAAAATGCACATACACTCAATAACGCAGCTCAACACTTTGAAAATCAAATTAACGATATACAAAGCCAGTGTCGAAGCCAACAAGGCACGGCTAATCAAGCGGCAAACAACACTGAATCGGTACATCATATGGCGCAGAATGTCAGTCACAACTGCCAAGGCTCATTAGATGAAATAGCACAAACCGACCAATTTGCTCACTCTGGCAATACCTTAATTAGCAACACCGTTAATCAAGTGGCGCAGCTAAATAACTCTTTGGACGCCTCTGCCACTGAGATTTCTCACCTTGAAAGTGAAAGTAATAACATTACTAATATTTTAGGTGTGATCCGGGGTATTGCTGAGCAAACAAACTTACTGGCATTAAACGCCGCTATTGAGGCAGCTAGAGCAGGCGAGCAAGGCCGCGGTTTTGCGGTAGTTGCAGATGAAGTAAGAACACTGGCGCAACGCTCTCATGATGCCACACAAGAAATTGAACAAGTACTTACCAAACTCATTGAGCAAACTCGTTCAGTCTCAGCCAAAATGACTGAAAGTGTAAGTGCTTCCAATGAAGCAATTGCACAATCAGAAGAAGCCCATCAAGCATTTGAAAACATTGCCAGTAGTGTGACCAAAGTGAAAGGTTTAATTTCGACTATCGCACAGGATGCCCAACAGCAAGGTTCATCTGCAAGCCAAACGCATGACCAAATAGCTGGGCTGACACAATCTGTTACTCAAGTCAGTCAAGCCTCAGATAGCTTGTCTGATGGTGCCAAATCTCTGGTAGACTTAGCAAAAAGTCTCGATCAACTCGTTGGTCGTTTTCATATCGATTAATATTTTGAAAGTGACTAAACGCCCTCTCATTTAGTCACTTTATGTTAATTATTAAAGGAATAACATGTGTTTATAGCTGTAAATTTTAAGGATGAAACCATTGCAAAAAGTTATACCTGAACAAACAAAGCAACAGCGCAGCTGGCTATTACTTTGTGCATTACTGCAAGCTTTAGGGTTGCTACTGCTACATCAAGCATTTAGCTTTGACTGGCCAGTTATGCATTCTCCCTCATTGGTGCTTGCAAGCTACGCGGCCCTTTTAACAGGCCCAACATTATTAATTTATGGCGTTACGGCCTCAACTAAACGACACTTTTACGTTATTGCTCTGTGCTTAAGCATGCTTACAGCTATATTGGGCGCTTATACAGGCATGCAAATTCTCTACCCACACTATCCAGATTTAGCAGTTCATGGTTTTAGCTTTGCCGTTGTGATGTTTATTTTAACTTTCAAAGCGATAATTTTTGCCGCATCAGTTGAGCACCAAAATAGCCATTGGAAAGTTTGCTACTCGCAACTTATCAGTCACACCTGTCGTTTAACGATTACCATACTCCTTGCCAGCTTTTTTACTTTAATTGTGTGGCTCATTGTTGTGCTATGGGCTGAATTATTTAGCGCAATTGATATTCATATTTTTAAAGATATTTTTTATGAGCCATGGTTTGTATACCCAACGCTAGGCTTGGCACATGCAATTGGTGTATTAAAAGTGCGTAGCAGCAGTAAAATAGTTAATACCGCCAGCCACCTAATTCAAACACTGTCTTTTGCTTTACTACCACTTTTGTTACTACTGAGTAGCGTATTTTTAATCGCTATTAGTTTTCAAGGACTAGATGCACTGTGGGATAATGGCGGCAGCAACTTAGTGTTTATACTCACATTGCTAATTTTGTTAACGTTAAATTTAGCGTTTCAAGATACAAAAAGCCCCCCAAGCATGCCTCATTATGCCTATTTAGCACTGTTAACTGGCATCGCTATTTTACCAATTTACTTGGGCATTAGTGGCTATGGTATATGGTTAAGAGTAGAGCAATATGGCCTCAGTATCAGTCGCTTATGGGCTATTTTAGCTTGGGTATTTTTGACCTTTTATCTTGTGTGTTACAGCTTTTGTATCATCAAAGATAGACTTAATTGGTTACAGTCACTTGGCACAATCAACACTCGGTTAGGGCTATTATTTATCGCTACTTTGTTGCTCACGCAATCTCCTATTTTAAATTTCAAACACCTCAGCGCCCAAAATCAACTCGCAAGAATACATGCTGGCATAACCAATGTGGATGACATTGACGTGTACTATTTTGCCCATGAATTAGGAGTAGCAGGTGCCGATGCGCTCACTGAAATTGATGCACATTTTGCGCAGCAATATCCGCAACTTGGGCTAAGAATAAAAGCAGCGCTAAATAACGATAGCGCAAATAACACATTGCATACCAACAATACCAATATTGCCAATACACTAGAAGTTATTGGCCAACATTCAAAAGTAACACCGCCACCTGAACTAATAAAAACACTGCAAAAATTTGCCAATGAGAACACCACATTTATTGCCAACAGTACCAAGCTAATGCTGCTACCTATTGAACTCAATGGCGACTTACAACACGAATATGTATTGATCTCAAAACAGGACAAATATGTGGATTTGTCGCTCTTTTATTTTGAGCAAGCACAGTGGCTACGCAAATCTTTGCACTTTAATCACTCCGATGAACTCTCTCAAGAAACACTGGTCGAGATGCTGATCAACGAAGAGTATTTAGTTGAGCCTGCTAAATTTAAAAATATAAATATTAATGGGGTAAAACTGCAGGTTTTTGATTATTAAATACGAAAAGCGAGCGGCTTACCTGTTGGTGAGCCCTCAACACCTCCTGACACTCTGCAAGTGCTCAGTTAATTTCTTTTAGCCGCAATAATAGTTTGGCGTATGCTCACTTTTCTTCTAATATTAGAGACTTACAGTATTAAAATTTGGCTCACTTAGTTGCCTTTATGAAATCATTTCCTTCTCTTTATTTTACAAACTTTTTTTTAGTTGGCGGTACAGGCTTACTCACTACCTACCTTGCCCTTTACCTTGGCCAACATGATATATCCACATTTTGGATTGGCTTGCTTACATCATGCTATTACTTGGGGTTATTGCTTGGCTCAAAACTCGGTTACCACCTCATTAAATCTGCCGGACATATTAGAGCATTTGCCGCCAGTACAGCCGTTGTTACAGCTTGTGTTGCAAGCCACGGTGTAAGTGACAACATTTACTTTTGGCTCGTACTTCGCTTTGTAGTTGGCTTGGGTATGATGTGTAATTATATGGTATTAGAAAGCTGGTTAAATGAACAAGCAGCACCAGAGCAGCGCGGTCGCGTATTCTCATTTTACATGCTTACCTCCTACTTAGGTATGGTAGCTGGGCAATTTGCGCTCTCTAACTTTCCTGAGCTGGGTTATGCGCCCTTATTTTTAATATGTATTGCGCTCTCATTTGGCATTGTGCCCATTTCTATCACTCGCAGAATACATCCAAAGCCATTAAAGCCAATACAGGTCAGCCTATTAGGTTTTTTTAAAACCATTCCGCAATCCCTTACTGCAGTGTGCTTTGCTGGTGTCATTAATGGTAGTTTTTATGGTTTGGCGCCCACCTTTGCAAGCCAAGCAGGTTTAAGCGCACAAGAAATTGCCATGTATATGTCGATTACCATTTTTGCAGGGTTATTAGCGCAGTGGCCTATGGGTATTATTTCCGATAAAATTCGCCGTAGTATTTTATTACGCACAAATGCGTTAATGATCGGGCTGATTTCTTTAGCTTTATTTTTACTACCAACGCAAACACCTTTGAGCTACTGGCTTACTTTTTCGTTTGGCTTATTTGCATTTACGCTATACCCGCTGTCGTCTGCACTGGCTAATTCACGCGTTGATGATGAACACCGAGTGGGCGTTTCTTCTGCTCTTTTAGTTGCCTTTGGTGCCGGAGCCTGCGTTGGCTCAACAGGTCTTGCACAAATCATGTCGTACTTTGGCCCACACGCTTTGTATGCCTCATTCACGCTATTGACCGCCTGCATGTACTGCGCACTCACTTATATTAATGCCCGCCAAAAAGCAGAGAAACCCGCTGCATCTGACTACGTCGCTGCCACATCTGATATCACCAGCTCACCTCTTGCGGCAACACTTGACCCAAGGATTGAAGAAAAAACAGCGCAAGAGCAAATGCTTGTTGTGGATGAACATATTATCAATACAGGTATTTTCTCGGATGAACCCGAGGCAACTCTAGAGGGCGAATCAAAAGACAATTGATTTAAACACTAATAATAGGTTTTGCTTGACTAAAACAGAGCCAAAGCGCGGTAAATTACCTTTGAGCAAAATACCGCGCGGCCTTGTTTTTACTAATTCTATATTAATTAGCACGCACACTTATTTGAACACCCGCAGCCCCGTCGTATAGCCCATTAATCACCCTTTGCTCATAAGGTACACGTTGAAAATCGTTTAATAGGTCAACATAATTGCCATTATGGTTATAGTCATATAAGGAAAATCTAAGGTTGACGGAGTTCTCATTCACTGTATCTTGAGACAAAATATCACCAAATTCAAACTCTGGAATAGTGCCTTTTGCTTCAGAAAAAATGTCCCACTGAATATTCCCATGTGTATAATCATTGAAATTCATACTATGAATCAACAAATCAGACTCAGGTGCAAAGCTTAAATAATCAAATGAGAGAGCATTACGATTTTGTGTTGTGAATGAATTTAAGAAGCTATTTGAAAACTCATAGCCTATATCGTAACCAGGCAATTGTTTTATTGGCTCAAAAAAGCCTTGTTCATCGATGTTCTTATAAGCAAATGAACTAGTCGTTATGCTGCCATTGGCTGTATCAATATTTTCACTTTGTCGAAAACGGATAGTATTTGAAGTTGTTAATGAAGGAAATATGAACATAGGTTCACCCATTGAGCTTAAAGCAAATTGACTTAGCACTCTTTGACCCTCAATACCACCACTTACTAAAACCGTTGTGTCATTATCAAAAGCAGGAATATAGTCTACTTGTACTCCCTTATGAGCAAAGTCTAAATAGGATAGTGCAATTTTCTCATTAGACAGGTCCACTTTAGCTGCGGTTATATCACTAGCATAACGTTTTCTAAGCAGTAAATAGGCAATTTGAGAATCACTACACATATTAATCGTGTTATTTGCATTATCTAACTCAACACCGCGCCCAATTACATTTTCGGTGCCGTGTAATTCATAATCATAATGAGAGCTTGACAAAGAAGTGACATCAAGTTCGGTATTGTATTTACATTCGCACGCTTGATCTGCTAAATAAAAGTTCACTTCATCACGTGCTAGACCATTTGCAATGTCCAAATATGTATCAATAAACATTTTGGGCGCATCAAGCCCTTCAGTAACGGATGCAATAAAAGAGACATGTTGAGTACCTTTAGGGAGGGCTGTGTCAACTCGACCAACATTACTCGACTTTATATTATTCACGACTTTACCATTTACATCATGAAAAACAATGTCCATAGATGTTGGAATTTTATCACCACATGAGTTAGTTAAATTGGTCTGGGCGGCTAACTTTGCTACATTCGCAGTAGCAGCAGCTCCTGAGTTACCTTTGGCATCACCACCGCTTCCACCACCACAAGCTGTTAAAGAGGCAATAAGCGTAAGACAAAGTATTGATCCGTTGATTTTCATATATTCATACCACAAAAATTTTGCGTGGATAGTACGTTAAAGCAGGCGAAAAAAGCAATAAAGTGGCAATATTAAAGCTGACGCTCAGTGGAGCAAACAATATTACCTTACTCCATCTGCAACACCCAACACCACAAACTCACCACTAGCAGCAACACTCAAACTAAGAATGTAAAAGCAGCTCACACATTTGATTTAATTATCCCAAAATAACACGCAAAACAAAAAGTGCCTTTTTCAAAAAATAAAAAAGAAAAGCATAATCGATTACATCGTATTTATTTGCATATTGATTTTACGCACATTTATACTTCATATAGTTCTTGCACCCAACTCACATTAAAATTATGTACACACAAATTATTAACTCAGCTGCTAGCCATACAGCAACGTTACTTTTTGCAATATCATTATTATTCTTAACAGCTTGCCAACAGGTAAATAACCCAGAAACAATGCAAGACAGTAATACCTTTATTAACGTTAAGGTCGCAAGCTTTAATGTGAGTATGGAGGCAAACAACTATATTGAAGAAGGTGGTGCAACTCAAAACATCAACTTGGCACTACCGCGTGCTTTAGCAAGCGCAGAGCATCAACAAATTAAAAATATTGCTGAAATTATTCAAAGGGTGCAACCTGATATTTTACTGCTCAATGAGTTTGATTATTTAGAGAAGACAGAGATAGGCATTAACGCTTTTCAAAATAAATACCTGTCAGTATCACAACAAGGTCACGCACCGATTTATTACCCATACATTTATCTAGCGCCAGTCAATACCGGTGTAAAGACCCCATTTCAAAGCGCAAATAGTCGTTTAACCCACTATGGCTTTGGCAAGTATCCCGGCCAATATGGCATGGTGGTGTTGTCTAAATATCCGATAAAAAACCAGCAAACCCGAACCTTTCAACAATTTTTATGGCAAGATATGCCTGATAACTTAATGCCTGTCGATTCAGCAGGCAAGTCTTGGTACAGCAAAGCTGAAAAACAACACATGCGTTTATCTTCAAAATCACATTGGGACATTCCTGTGAATATTTGTAATAAGCAACTAAATATATTGGCAAGTCATCCCACACCGCCTGTATTTGATGGCGATGAAGACCGAAATGGACGCAGAAATCACGACGAAATACGCTTTTGGAAAGACTATATTATCGCTAATAGCGAAAGTTACCACTATGATGATCAGGGTAAAAAAGGCGGTATTGTTAAAAATGCGCCATTTGTTATTGTTGGCGATCTCAATGCAAGTGCCACTGAAGGCAGTGCACACCCCAACGCAATGCGTCAACTGTTAACTCACCCTCGTATCAATAACTATCCTGCGCCTATATCTGAAGGAGGGGCACTGAACAAACCAGATAACCTAAATGCAGCATCACATACTGCCAGTTGGGGTATGCGTGCAGACTATGTTATTCCGTCATCAGAGTTAAATGTTATCGACAGTGGGGTTTTTTGGCCTAAGCCAGACGATGAAGCTTCACGGCTAGTTTCATCTCGTTCTGCATCCTCTGATCACCGCTTAGTTTGGGCAACGCTTGCACTTAAATTAAAAGATAAAGAGTGTAATAGCGATTCGCTTAATTAAGTGATCTATTTTTAGCTAATAAATCTTATCGATAATGAGGTCGAGGTTTCGCTATTAAGTTGTTCTAAATGAGAGATTTATAACGCAGCTAACACCAGGTTTAGTACCTAAAAATGATTAAGTATTATTGAAAATTAGTATAACTAGACACACAACAAAGGGTTACCGAAATAGTGATTGCCAATTCAAAAGGCTATGTTTTGGGTTTTAGAGCGGCTAGCCGAATAGCTTTTCACATTGACTGATGCTGGTTCGCCGTTTTACTTCTAAATGAGTATAATAGCCGTCAAGCTTATTGGGTCGCCCTACTGCCCCTTTGAACACTTTGCTAAATTGTGTGGTGAGTTTTAACCAGTTTTCAGGTGCTATGTTTAATCGTTCTAAAATAGGAAGAGTGCGTTGCTCTATATGCCCGCGTTTATCTTCTCTCATACAGCGGCCCGTTAGCTCAACTAATTCTAAATAAGACTTTAACTCGAAGGGCAGCCCTTTGGGCATGTGTTTTCTGAGGCTGCCTGCAAAGCGAGCAAGTTGTTTAGGTTGC